>JAEXTI010000190.1 GCA_023406965.1 Chloroflexota bacterium | reverse complement strand
AACCATTTTTTGAGCGGGCCGGCTTCCTGGTGACTGCCGTGGGAGACGGTCAGGCTGCGTTGGATGAGGTGTCGGCCAACCCGCCTGATCTGCTCATTCTGGATGTGCTCATGCCCCGCCTGGATGGACGCGCTGCGCTGCGCAAGCTGCGCCAATCCGGCAACTGGACCCCTGTGATTCTGCTCACCCAGGTGGGCGAATCGACTGAGCGGGCCATGGCCCTGGAAGAAGGGGCCGACGATTACTTGAACAAACCCTTTGACCCGCACGAGCTGCTGGCGCGGATCAAATCTGTGCTGCGCCGGGCGCGCCCAGGGCAGCCCTCGCTGGCTTCCAGTTGGCGCCTGGTGAGCGACGGCCTGACCCTGGATCGCCGCGCCCACCGCGCCTTGCTCAACAACCAGCCCCTCACCCTCACGCCCAAAGCCTTCTCGCTGCTGGAATATCTCATGACTCACCCCGACGATTTGCTGACTCGCGAACGCTTGCTGGATGTGGTTTGGGGTTGGGATTATCCCGCTGGGACGCGCACGGTCGATACCCGCATGGCAGAATTACGCCGCGCGCTCGGCGACGACCCTGCCCAACCACGCTATATTGAGACTCTGCCCGGTGAAGGCTATCGCTTTATCGGTGTGGTGAGGGCGGAACCATGAAGTTACTCCGCTGGCTGCTGGCCTTTGTCCCTCTGGGAATTGCGATCCCCGTGGCATTGGTGCTGCAACTGCTTGCGCCTGATTTGCCTCGCGTGGTGGTGCGTGCCGACCCGGGCACCTGGCTGATCCTGCTGGGCTTGTTGGCCACGCTGTTCTTGCTGGCGCGAGCCTGGTCACGCCGCAGCAGCGAGCAACAGTGCCTGCAAGTGATCAATGCCGAGCGCCAGCAATCGGAAGAAGCCCGGCGCAGGTTTTACCGCCGCCTGGACCATGAGCTAAAAAACCCGCTCACTGCTATGCGCGCGGCGCTGGTGAACCTATCCGAATCGTCGGGAAGCATGTCTTCGCAGGCAGCTTTCTCAGACGTGGAACACCAGGCCGAGCGCCTCAGCCGTTTGGTGGCCGATTTGCGCAAGCTGGCCGAGTTGGAAGTGCGCCCGTTGGAAGAATTCCCCGTGGACATCCACGACCTGCTTGAGGAAACCATCGACGCGGCTTGCCTCCAGCCGGGCAGGACCGGGCGCAGCGTGAATCTGATCGCGGCCCAGGTGCCCTGGCCTCTGCCGCCCGTCACCGGAGACCGCGATTTGCTGGGGCTGGCCTTTTATAACCTGTTAGAGAACGCGCTCAAATTCACCGGCCCGGCCGATACGGTCGAGATTCGCGCGGCGGAAGATGGCCGTAATTTGACCATTGAAGTGGCAGACACCGGACCGGGAATCAGCCCGGATGACCTGCCGCGGGTGTTTGAAGAACTGTACCGGGGGGCCAATGCGCGCGGGGTGGAAGGCAGCGGACTGGGCCTTTCACTGGTGCAGCGCATCATTGCCCGCCACGGTGGTGAATTGATGGTGCGCAGCCGTCAAGATCAGCGCCACGGCACGGTTTTCACCGTGCGGCTGCCGGTGGCCAGAGACGCGGGTATCACCAAACCCACTGTTACCAAACGGTAACAGGCCTGTGATATCCCCGTAACAGCAAGGGGATATGATATCGCTGGGCTTTTTTGCTCCCGCTTGTTTGAGGTATTATGAAACGCATCCTTGGCCTTCACACATCCATATTTCTTGTCGCCGCAATGCTGCTGGCCGGCTGTGGAACTTTTGAGGTGGTCATTGAGCCCGTGGTCGCTCCGGCAACCGAAACGCCCGCCGCCACCCAGCCCGTCCCCGCGGTGGTTACCGCCACCCCAACCAATGAGGTTGTGCCTACCATCACCGCCACCGTGCGCCCCACCGCTCAAATCGTCAAAGGGCGGGCAGCCGCCGGGCTGACCGTGCGAATAGAAACCTTAAGAATGCTGGATTCGCAAAACGGCTGGTGCATTGGCACGGTCAACTCTGGCCCCGATGATCACATCTTCCGCACCATCGACGGAGGTCAAACCTGGCGCGACCTGACCCCGCCCGTGCTGCCCTCCAACCTGGGGGAGAATTCGCTGGCTGCCGTGGGGCATTTTGTCTCACCCATGCAGGCCTGGGTGGTGTTCTCTCCCCGCGATGCGGCCCCGCCGGCGGGCAAGGTGGTGATTTGGTCGACGATCAACGGTGGGCAGACCTGGGATGAAAGCGAGCCATTGGATTTGAGTGGCATGACCACCGAGTTCTTTATAGCCGATTCGTTGGGTTTCAGTGACCGTTTGCATGGTTGGCTGCTGGCGCACCTGGGCGCGGGGATGAGCAAAGACTACATCGCCATCTTCACCACCGCCGACGGCGGCAAGACCTGGCTGCGGGTGGCCGACCCGGATAGCATCAGCACATTGATGAGCTGTTCGAAGACCGGCCTGGCCTTCACCGACGCGCAGAATGCCTGGCTGGTGGGCGACTGCCCCGGATTGATGCCCGGCTTGTTCGCCTATCACAGCAGTGACGGCGGGCAGAACTGGAACCAGGTGGCTCTGCCTGCTCCGGCGGGGCAAAGCGCAAACCTTTTCTCCCGTGTAGAAAGCGGCTGCGGCTTCTTGGGCATCGCCCATTCCAGCGCTGAAGCGCTAACCATCACGTTGCGCTGCCAGATGTACGAGACGGCCAAGCCGGCGAGTTGGTTGTATATCAGCCGGGATGGCGGCATGACCTGGAACGCTCAGGGGTTGCCTGCGCCCTATGGCTCGCTCAATTTCCTGGATTCACGCAGCGGCTGGTTGTTGGGCACCATGAAGCAGTACGACCCAGAGGCGGGCGCGGAGCTGTTCCGCACGGTCGACGGTGGCTTGAATTGGATCTCGGTGCTCTCGGTGGGTTGGTTGGGTGAGCCGGTTTTTGTGGATAGCGAAAAAGGCTGGGTGGTGGCCCAGGCGGGCGGCACCAGCGCATTGGTGAACACCACGAACGGTGGAGCCTTTTGGCAAGAACTTTTCCCGGTGGTTGGGCCATGATTGGGGCAACTTCCGTCAACGAAACTTGGGGAGCAAGCACTATGGTTGCGATGAATTTAACATCTTCGTTCCTGGATGAGTCGGCCTTGATCCAGCAGGCCCAGCGGGGCAGCCTGGAAGCCTTCAACCGGCTGGTGCTCAACTACCAGGACCTGGTTTTTCGAGTGGCCTGCCGCATTTTGCAAGATGAAGCCGCTGCTGAGGATGTCTCTCAGATTGCTTTCATGCGAGCTTATCAAAAGCTGGCTTGCCTGTATGGCAGTTCCTTTCGGGTGTGGCTGCTCAAGATTGTCACCCACCTGTGTTATGACGAACTGCGTAAAAAGAAGCGTCATCCGCTGGTTCGTTTTGTGGCCCTGTCTCAAGAAGAGGATGAGGAAGCTCCCGCTGAGGAGTACTTGCCGGCTGTGGAGCCTGGCCCCGAGCAGGTAGTAGTGAACCGTGAAGAACGCCGGATGATCGAGCGCTGCCTGGCCTCATTACCTGTTGAGTACCGCCTGGCCCTCGAGATGGTGGATATTCTCGGCCTCGATTACGCTCAGTCGGCCCAGGTGATGGGCTGCCCGATTGGCACGGTGAAAAGCCGTCTGGCCCGCGCGCGGATGCAAATGCGCCAGAAGCTGTCCGAACACCACTTGGCCTGATTGTCCGTTCCTGCTTCAACCCAAAGGTGTCTTTCAAAATCCGCTGTAGCCCGGGGTATCTCTACCCCGGGTCTTGCTTGTCAGCCCGAAGAGATGAGGTTCTTCCACAACCCCACCCGGCTGTACCCGCTGGTGTACCAGCCTGGCATCTCGCAGAAGACGGTGTAGCCTTGCTTCTTGTAGAAGCCCGGGGCTTCATATCCCGCCGTCCAGGTCCAGATGTGCTCAGCGCCGATTGAAGCAGCTTTTTGCTCCAATTTTCGCAACAACGCGGCCCCCAACCCTTGGCCACGGTAGGCTTTTTCGACGAACAGGTCGGTCAGGTAGAACCAGCGGTAAGAGTCGTTGGCCAGCCCGCTGGCGCAACCGATGAAGTTCTCGCCGTCCAGGGCCACAACACTCAGTCGCTGTGGTACGGTGGGCGGAACGCCAAATTCGAGGCCGTGCCGGTCGAACCCGGCGTTCATTTGCGCCAGTTCGGCGGGAGTCATATCCCGCTCGATGAGTTGAATGGGCATAGACACAATCCCACCTTTCGCGGCAAAAAATAGCGAAATTGAGGAATATCGGTTACGCTTAGGGGATGAGCGCAGAACCGACCTATGAAACGCAACGGATCGACCACCTTGGGATCGTAGCAGGGATATGCCAAGA
>JAEXTI010000327.1 GCA_023406965.1 Chloroflexota bacterium | reverse complement strand
CCATAATACACCGATTATACGAGGTTTATCTCCATCTGGAAACCCGCCGCCGGTAAAAACTCATTACAAATACATTACATGGTTTTGCTTCGCCAGAGATGAAAGAAATCTGAAAATGAGGTATCCGCCCGGCGCGAAGCGCCCCGCGGATACCTCATCTTCAGGTTTTTTCCATCTCTGGCGGAGCAAAACCATGTAATGTATTTGTAATGAGTTTTTACCGGCGGCGGGTTTCCAGATGGAGATAAACCTCGTATAATCGGTGTATTATGGTTAATGAACGTCTCTTTTCCGCCGGGCTGCGGCTCATCACAAAATCCCAACTCAACCTTCAACCCGCAACCAAAAACACCCTTCCGGCCCCTATTCCTGGCCGGAAATATATGCTTTACGCGCACGTCCCGTTCTGCGAGACGCTTTGCCCTTATTGCTCGTTCAATCGCTATACCTTTGACGAGACCAACGCTCGCTCGTACTTCCAAAGCCTGCGCGAAGAAATGCGCATGGTCAAGCGCCTGGGCTACGATTTCGAGTCCATGTATGTGGGGGGTGGCACGCCCACCATTTTGCCCGATGAGCTGGCTCAAACCATCGACCTGGCCCGTTCGCTGTTTGGCATCCGCGAGGTATCCTGCGAGACCAACCCCAACCACCTGACCCCCGAGATGGTGGATGTTTTAGGCAGCCGCATCCAGCGCATGTCGGTGGGCGTGCAGAGCTTTGACGACGACCTGCTGCGCAAGGTGAATCGCTACGAGCGTTTCGGCTCGGGCGAGGTCATTTTGGAGCGTCTCAAGGCAATGAACGGGGGGTTCGCTTCGCTCAATGTGGACATGATCTTTAACTTCCCTGGTCAAAGCGAAGCGGTGCTGCGCAACGACATTCGCATGGTGATTGAATCAGGCGCAAACCAAACCACCTTCTACCCGCTGATGACTTCGCCCTCCGTCGACCGGGCCCTCAAACGCACCGTCGGCGAGGTGACCCACGACCACGAGGCCAGCGACTATGCCCTGATCGCCAGCGAGCTTTCCCGCCACTTCGAGCTATCCACCGCCTGGACGTTCTCGCGTATCGGCGGCGGACTGATCGACGAATACATCATTGAATATGACGATTATGTTGGCATCGGCTCGGGCTCTTTCAGCTATCTGGACGGCACCTTGCTGGTGAACACTTTTTCATTAAAGGATTACCGCCAGCGCATCGCCGCGCACCTGGCCCCTCTCTCGGGCATGCACCGCTTCAACCGCCACGTGACCATGTGGTATCACCTGATGAAGGATCTGTTCGGCCTGCGGCTCGAGAAGGCCCGCTTCAAAGAACGTTTCGGCATGTCCATCGAACTGGCTCTACCCGTCGAACTGGCCTTCTTCCGTTTAAATGGCGCCTTTGATCAGGACGACGCCGAGGCCATTACCCTGACTCCCACCGGTCGTTATATGCTGGTGGTGATGATGCGCGAGTTTTTCTCGGGCATCAACCGGGTCCGCGACCAGGCTCGCCAATCCTCCGGAAACCTGTGCAGCCTGGACAGCCAGAGCCTGTTTCCTTACCCGCGCGCCAGCGCGTAAAAGCAACCCGGCTTCAAGGTTCAATAGGAATTGGCGTGGCGCTTACCACAATAACTCCCAAAGAGCCGGTTTTAACAAGGGTTGTCAATAAAGTGATTCACATATATAATGTGGAGTAATCTTAACCACCGGAGAGAAGAAGCTGTTATGGATCAGAACGACGCCCAACTCGAGCAGGGAATGACGGCCGAAAACCCTGAAAATAATGCCGACAACCACAACATGGCATCCTTGCTAGAGAAGGAAGGCCTGGGATTGGATTTCCCCCTACAGGGTGAAATTCGGACCGGCGTTGTAGCAAGCATCAGCCCCAACCAAATTTTGGTTAGCGTGGGCACCAAATCCGAAGGTGTAATCAGCGGGCGCGAGCTCGAAGCGATTCCGTCCGAAGAACTGGCCGCGTTGCAAGTCAACCAGGAGATCCCGGTATACGTGATCAACCCGGAAGACTCGAACGGAAACCTGGTGCTCTCCTATACCCGCGCCCGCGAAGAAGTGAGCTGGCAGAAGATCGAAGAAATGCTGGCCTCCAAAGACTCTTGCCACAGCAAGATCGTTGGATACAACAAGGGCGGATTGATCGTGCCCGTCGAGGGTCTGCGGGGATTTGTTCCCGCCTCGCAAATTAGCCTTTCCCGCCGCGCGGGGATGAGCGGCGAGACCCCCGAACAGCGCTGGAGCAAGATGGTTGGCGAAGAGATCGACGTGTGTGTCATTGAAGTCGATCGCGAACGCCGCCGCTTGATCCTTTCTGAGCGCGCCGCCAGCACCGAAACTCGCGAGACCCTCAAGGAACGCGTGATCGAAGAGCTGAAGGAAGGCGAAGTGCGCAACGGGCGCGTTACCAGCCTGGCAGAGTTCGGCGCTTTCGTTAACATCAACGGAGCCGACGGCTTGGTGCACCTTTCCGAAATCTCCTGGGACCGTATCAACCATCCCAGCGAAGTGCTCAAGGTTGGACAGGATGTCAAGGTCAAGGTCATCAGCATCGATCGCGACAAGAAACGCATCGGCCTGTCCATTCGCCAACTGCAGGACGATCCCTGGGTGGACCGCACCACACGCTTCCAGATCGGTATGCTGGTGGAAGCAACCATCACCCGCCTGACCAAATTCGGCGCGTTTGCCCGCCTGGAGAAGGACCTGGAAGGGTTGATCCACATTTCTGAGATCAGCGAAAAACGCATCGACCATCCCAAGGAAGTTCTCAAGGAAGGCGATACCGTCACCCTGCGTATCATCAAGATCGACCCGGCCAACCACCGCATCGGCCTCAGCCTGCGCCGCGTAGACTCTCAGGCCTACGCCGACCTGGACTGGCAGTCGCTCGAGCAGGTCATGGACGATCTGACCGACGACGAGCCGGCCGCTTAGTCAACAAAGAAATAAAGAGCGCACCGGCTGGTGCGCTCTTTTCTTTTCTTAACCCCCTTGACCAAAATGCCTCCTTACTGGATCATCGACGCACATCAGGACATGGCTTATAACGCGCTCAGCTTCGGGCGCGATTATCTCCTTTCGGCAACCGAAACGCGCCGCCTGGAGAACAACACCCCCATTGTTGAGCGTAACGGGCACACCATGCTGGGTTGGCCCGAATTTCAACGCGGGCAGGTGGCACTCATCTGCGCCACCCTGTTCATCGCCCCGCAAGGCTCGGGCGGCGGGTCCTGGGAAACGCAGGTCTACCGCGATGCGCGCCAGGCCGAAACGCTCTGGCAGGGCCAATTGGATTACTACCGCAGGCTGACGGGCGATCACCCCGACCACTTTCGACTGGTGACCAACCGCGCCGAATTGGCCGACACGCTGGCCCCCTGGATGGCCGAGCCCGCCGAACTACCTCCACCCGCGCCCGAAGGACAGGAGCTTGCCCGGCGCGTCACGCACCCGGTGGGGCTGGTACTGCTCATGGAAGGCGCGGGCGGTCTGAAGGAACCCAAACAGATCGAACGCTGGTGGGAAGCCGGCGTGCGCATCGTCGGGCCGGTGTGGTCGGGCAGCCGTTTTTGTGGCAGCAACATGGAGCCGGGTGGATTCACCCGCGAAGGACTGGAACTGCTGGAGGTGATGGCCGGGTTGGGAATGACCCTGGACGTCTCGCACATGAGCGAGAAGGCCGTGCTGCAAGCCGTCGACGCCTATGAGGGCAACATCGTCGCCACGCACGCCAATGCTCGCGCACTACTCAAACGCCCCGAAGATGAGCGCCACCTCTCCGACCTGTGCATTCGTCGCCTGGTCGAGCGGGAGGCCGTCATCGGTATTTTGCCCTTTGGCAAGTTCCTGCGCCCGGGATGGACCTCACAGGACGCAGCCGCTCTGACCACCTTTGACCACATCGTGGCCCACATCGACCATATTTGCCAGATTGCCGGCGACGCCCACCACGTGGGGCTGGGCAGTGATTTTGACGGGGGCTGGGGTTGGCCTCATGCAGCCGTAGAATTAAATTCCATTGCCGATTTCCAAAAACTGGCTCCCCGGCTGGCCGCTTCGGGCTATAATGAAAGCGAGATTGGTTTGATCCTGGGTGAAAACTGGCGCGCCGCGCTCGAAAGGAACCTGCCCCCGGCATGACCGTAGTCCCATCCGTACCATCCCCGCTTCCCAATATCGAAAGTAACACTCGCCCGCGGAATGCGTGGCGTAAACGCGCCCGCACCGGGATGGTCATCACCCTGATCGGGTTAATTGTCTTTCTCATCGGCGCGCAGCCCAGCATGTTCGGCCTGGATCGCAGCCCGGTGATTGGCTTTGTGCAAATTGCGGTTTTTCTGGTCGGCCTGGCCATCATCTGCCTGGGTGGTTACACCAGCCTGAAGGCCTTGTGGCAGGGCCATCCTACCAGCATCGCTGCCGACATCGGCCAACGTATGGTCGCTACCGGCTATGTGATTGCTGTGTTTGCCGGGATGGCAGATGTGTTTGGCATGGGCAGCCACCCGCTGACCGGTGTGCCCTATTTTGGAGAATGGCAAGCCCGCGGCGTGCAGATTGGGCAGGCCTTCATTGCCATTGGTTTCCTGCTGCTGCTGCCCTTCCAGAATCCCTCGTCCGGCACGACCGATCACGAACCCAAACTGTAACGTTTATTTCCAAAAATCCCGTTTCTCCCTCTCGATAAGGAAACCCTATGCTCGCTGAACTCATCAAGCTGCAAACCTCAGACGGTCTCAGCCATTTTGGTGCATTCTACCCGGCGGAAAAGAACCCCCAGCCCCTGGCGGCAGTCATGGTCCACGGCATGACCGGGTCCTTTGTTGGTGAGATTGAAGGCTCGGTCCCGCAGATGCTGGCGCAGGCCGGATTCGCGACCGTGGTGGCGAACAACCGCGGGTACGGCATTTTGGGCGCGGCTACCGAGTCCTTTGCGGGCTGCATTCCCGATATTCAGGCCGCTTTAGATTTCGCCCAGGCGCGAGGGTTTGAACGCATCGCCTTATTTGGGCACAGCAAGGGCGGCACCAAGGTGGCTTATTACATGACACAAACCGTCGACCCGCGCGTGGCGGGCCTGGGAGTCCTCTCACCGGCAGGCGGAATCAACAACGTGCCGGCCTTCTTCGCACCACAGTTTGGGGCCAGGAACCCGGAGGCTTGGATCAAACGGGCGAAGCGTGAGGCAAAACAGGGTAAAGCCGAAACAATTTATGCCAGCAACAAATGGCCGTTCCTGATGAGCGCGGGAATGATCGCCGAGCATACGAATATCACCGGTGACAACGTGTTGGAAAACCTGCCGAAAATCAGCGTGCCGGTGCTGGCGGCTTGCGGCTCACAGGAATTGGATTGGTGTATTGTGGCCAAGCTGCTGCACGAACCACCCGCCGGGATGATGGTAGAGGTGGTGGAAGGGGCCGATCACGTTTACACCGGACGTGAGGAGCAATTGGCCGATCTGATGATCCGCTGGATGAAGACGCTGGTTTAAACCTATCCAGGCAGGCTTTGAATCAAGCCCATTGCCTGGAGCATTTCCTCGTTGTTGTCAAACTTAAAAAACACCTCGCCCTCAGCAACTGCGCGGTCGTGTTCAACTTGCTCCAGGCGGGCCAGGTCGCCGCGGGTGACCAACGGCTTGCCCAGCCGGGCTAGCCACTCCAGCGCGGCTTCTTCGCAGAACTGGCAAGGCGGCAACGTTTCCAGATACTGCTGCATGGCGCGGGCCGCGTTGATTCCGTCGCGGCGAGCCACACCCACCAGCCCGCTGGAGGTTTTGCGCGCCCAACCCGCCACAAACACGTCCGGGACAATCTGCTTGCACTGGGGGTCGCATACCTCAAAACTGTTTCCATCAATTGGGTAACGGGGATGGTCGGTTTTGACAAACTCGGTGCCTTTTACCGGCAGGCCGAAGTCACTATCCACCTGGTCACCAATGGCAAAAATGACCGTATCCACTTCCACCTGGCGATACGTGCCCAGACCCACAGCAGTGGTCTCATCCCCATTCTTAACCACCAGCATGGTATCTTCCAGCTCCAAGGCACACACCCGCCCCTGCTCATCGCCCACCATGCGGGTGGGAGAAGACAGAAACTCCAGCCTCAGCTTGCCTTGGGCAGTTACCGGAGCGGCTTTGGCCAACGCGGCGTTGACCTGCTCTTTCAATGCCGCCGGGTCCTGCCCCAAGGGGTGGATCAAGGGCGTGATGCGCTCGAGTTCCGCATGTAAAGCTGGAAGGTCCAGGTAAGAGGCAATGGTTTCTAGCTCCTTGCGATCAAACTTAACCTCCGCTGGACCGCGGCGGCCCATTGCCACCACCTCATCCACACCGCGCGCTTCCAACAGCCAGCGGGAGATGTCCATCATCACATTGCCCATGCCAATGACCGCTGCGCGCCGCCCGGTGATGAAAGAATGTTTGCTATGAGGCGGCAAACCATTGTAGTGGTAAACCACATCCTTGGCATGGTACACACCTTCCAACTCTTCGCCGGGCAACCCCAGCCATTTGGTACCCTGTGCCCCCACCGCAGCCAGGATGGCCTGAAAGCCCATCTCGCGCAAGTCGAACAGACTCAGATCACCATGCTCGCCGACCAGGATATTACCGATATAGCTGACCCCGGGCATATCCAG
>JAEXTI010000304.1 GCA_023406965.1 Chloroflexota bacterium | reverse complement strand
CCGCGCAAGCCGGACAGCATTCGCTTGCGCGAGGCACTGCCGCCCTGGATGCACGTGCGCCCGCTGGGCGAGGATATTGTGGCGACCGAGCTGGTGCTGCCTGCCGGGCATACCCTGCGCCCGGTGGATTTGGGCGCGGTGGCGGCCTGCGGGCATACCCAGGTGGTTGTAGCGCGCAGACCCAGGGTGGCCGTTTTACCCTCCGGCACCGAGTTGGTGTCCGTGGGCCAGGAAGTGAAGCGCGGCGACATCATCGAATACAACTCGCTGGTGCTGGCGGGACAGGTGAACGGCTGGGGTGGCGTAGCCAAACGCTGGCCCATCACGCCGGATGACTTTGATTTGCTTTGCCAAAGGGTGCAGGAAGCCGCCGATGAGAGCGACCTGGTGCTGCTCAACGCGGGCTCCTCGGCGGGCTCGGAGGATTTTTCGGCGCGGGTGGTGGAGCAATTGGGCGAACTGCTGGTGCACGGCGTGGCCGTGAGACCGGGACACCCGGTCATTTTGGGCCTGCTCAACCGCACGGACGGCGGCAAGACACCCATTATCGGCGTTCCAGGCTATCCGGTTTCGGCGGCGCTGACCGGTGAAATCTTTGTCGAGCCACTGCTGGCCATGTGGCTGGGGCGGGGAGCGTTTGAGCCGCAAGAGGTGGAAGCTGCGCTGACCCGCAAGGTCACCTCTCCGGCTGGAGATGACGACTATATGCGCGTGGTGGTCGGACAGGTGGGCGCTAAACGCCTTGCTGCGCCCATCTCGCGCGGGGCCGGGGTGATCACCTCGTTGGTGCGGGCCGATGGGATTGCGATCTTGCCACGTGGGGTGCAAGGCCTGGAGGCGGGTGCGCCGGTGCGGGTGCGCCTGTATCGCCCAGAAGCAGAGATCGAGCGCACCATCATGGCAATTGGATCGCACGACATGACCCTGGACCTGGTAGCGCAATTCCTGGCGCAGCGTGGGCGGCGGCTGGTTTCGGCCAACGTGGGCAGCCTGGGCGGTCTGGTGGCCTTGCGTCGTGGCGAGGCGCACCTGGCCGGATCGCACCTCCTGGACCCTGAAAGTGGAGAATATAACCGCAGTTACGTGGCGAGCTACCTGCCCGAAACGCCTGTGACGCGTATGAGTTGGGTTGAACGCCAGCAGGGCTTGTTGGTAAAAAAAAGCAACCCCAAGGGGATTGCCGACTTGCGTGATCTGGTTCGAGCGGATGTTACCTTTGTCAATCGGCAGCGCGGCGCGGGCACTCGCGTGCTGCTGGATTACCACCTGGGGCTTTTGGGCATTACTCCCGAGCAGGTGCAGGGGTACGATCAGGAAGAATACACTCATCTGGCTGTGGCAGCGGCGGTGGCTTCAGGCAGGGCAGACTGCGGCATGGGTGTGGCCGCAGCGGCGCGTGCCCTGGATTTGGACTTCATCTATTTGTACGATGAACTTTACGAGTTGATCATACCGACGGAGTTCTATGAAAGCCCTTTGTTACGGCCGCTTCTGGATCTGGCGCAAGACGCCGCTTTCCGCGTGGCTGTACAAGCTCTGCCGGGGTACGGAATTGGAAAAATAGGACAAGTTGTGTCATAATAAGAGCAAGGGATGGGAGCAGTAAACCCTTTCCTTACTATTTTGACAATGACATGGAGGGTTTTATGCCGATTTCTGAAAATATTCCCGCGCCGCAGTTCAGCTTGAAAGATGAGACCGGGCAGGTGCGCAATTTGAGCGATTTCAAAGGCCAGGCGGTGGTGTTGTATTTCTACCCCAAGGATGACACTCCCGGTTGCACCACCGAAGCCTGCGGTTTTCGTGATGGTTATGGAGAGTATGCCAGGGCAGGTGTGGTGATTTTGGGCGTGAGCCCCGATTCGCCGAAATCCCATGCCAAGTTCAAGGCCAAATACGATCTGCCGTTCAGCTTGCTGGCCGATGAGGACCATGCCGTTTGCGAAGCTTATGGTGTGTGGGGTCGGAAGAAGTTCATGGGTAACGAATATGATGGCGTCTTCCGCACTACTTTTGTGATTGGTAAAGACGGCCAGATCGTGAAAGTTTTTGAAAACGTGAAACCCGACGGACACGCCCAAGAAGTGTTGGCGGCGCTGCGAGCATCCGAGCAGGGATAACGCCGAGGAAAACATTCCGCGATATAGATCCGTAAACAGCACGATGCGGCGCATTCGCGCCGCATCGTGCTGTTTGTTTTTTTTGCGCGGAGGGGTATGTTACCTGACCCTGAATCCCGGTGAAACCGGGATGAAATTTCCAAACATTTGTGCCAGCACTGGCGCCATTCTTCTAGCCAGACAGGGGCTTGCCTGATGCGGTTTCGGCTCTATGCCAAAGCTTAAGAAACGAAGAAAGCCCCGCGGGATGCGGGGCAAACTTCGTAGATACCGGTAAGGTTGTCAGGTTGTGCTGTAATTAGTTGCGATTGGCGACTTTTTCGGCGCTGGCCTGAAACAGGTTGGCGATCTCGAGCGGGCTGCTGAGCGAGCTGAGGGTAATGCCCCCCAGGTAAGCTGACAGTTTCTGCTGCAGATCGGTCCACAGGGCGCGCGAGGCGACGCCGTTGCCGGTTCCGTTGGTGTCGGGAGCCACGCGGATGGGGCCCTCGAGGGTCTCAACGATTTGCAGCAGAGTGACCTTTTCGGGGGAGTGGCTGAGGCGCAGTCCACCGTGCGGACCGGGAGTGGCTTTGATCAGGCCACCCTGGATCAGCGCGCGGCCAATCTGATGCAGGAAAGGAAGGGGGATATGCAGTTGCTCGGAGAGCACGGCGGTCGCCTGGGGAGTGTTGGTTTCGTTTTGGGCCAGGGCGATCATAAGTTGTAGACCGTAGTCTAGGCGTCGGGAGACTTTGAACATCTTTCACCTCTAAACAGACTGAGTTAAGGTTAACATTGTAGTAAATATACTAAAACATTACTGTCTGACAAAGTGACAAATATCTGTATTTTTCCAGTCAACCTTCCAAACGTTGATCGTTTTTCTATAGATAGTCGGGTTCAGAAGGGACGCCGAGTCCGCAGAGGATGGGGCTCGTTCACGACAGGTGAGTTGAAAGTCATCCTATACGGCGCAAGAATCGCCCTTTCTATTGACTTGAAAAAGGTATATAATCCCGATTGTGAACAAATTCACCTAAATCTACCTGAATTAAGAGGAGTAAAAATACGATGAAGAAAACATTTTGGAGTTTGCTGGTTGTGGCCATTTTGAGCGCGCTGGTGTTGACGGCGTGCGGGGGTGGCGGCGGTGGCGGGACAATCACTCGCGTTGATCCCCCGGATGCTTATGCTGCGAAGACCAGCCCGGCGGCGGATGCTTCCGCGGGTCAGACGATTTACACGCAGAACTGCACCTCCTGCCACGGCGATGCTGGTTTGGGTGACGGCCCCGCGGGCGCTGCCCTGGATCCGGTTCCGGGCAACTTGCAGGTTGCTGCCAAGGATGCCAGTGATCAGTATTTGTTCTGGATTATCAGCGAAGGTGGCGCGGCCGCTTCCCGCAGCGCTTCGATGGCTGCCTACAAAGGCGTCTTGAGCGAGGCCGACATCTGGAATGTAATCGCCTACATCAAAACCCTCAAGTAAGTTGAATTTACTTCTCCGTCTAGAGGCGGAGAAAGATGAGTTACAAAAACAGAACACTAAAGCGCTAACGCTTTAGTGTTCTGTTTTTGTAACTACCTTGACAATGTCATATTAAGAACATCATAGTCTTTGTAATCATGGTTTGCCCCCACCCTACCCTCCCCCTTTCAAGGGTAGGTTTATTATGGGTACAAAAGCCTCTGAATGTTGATTAGAATTATGTTCCCAACAGAATTCAAACAACACCAGAGGCAAACAATTAATAACACAC
>JAEXTI010000292.1 GCA_023406965.1 Chloroflexota bacterium | reverse complement strand
CGCCCGGCGCCGGTGAATGCCGGTGCTCTCAAAGATCGTCGCGCCGCCAATACCCAGGTTGTACCAGGCTTCCAAAACCTCATCCAGCAGGGCCGGATCATCCAGGATGAACAATACCATATACATTTTGCCTGCTCCTATTCAGAAGATTAATGATTATTGGATTACATTCCTGCCGTTACGCAGCGCGCCATGAACGCTCGCAGCGCTGCCGCGGTGCTGGCGGGCATTTCCAGCATAGGCATGTGCCCCGCGCCGGGCAGAATCGTCAGGTTCCCATCCCACAACTTTTCAGCCATCTCGCGCGAACGCTCCATCGGGATCAAGACATCCAGGTCGCCTGAAATGATTTCAACCGGAACACGCAGCCCAGCCAGCACCTCCAGGCGGTCGGGGCGCTCGGCCATGCCCATCAGCGCTCCCTGCACCGCCACCGGGCGAGCACGCCGCATCCAACCGCGCACGCGCTCGCGCGCCTCTGCCACCGGTGAGTAGCGCTCCAGGCTGCCCTCCAAAATACCCACACCCTGCCGGGCAATCTCTTCGGCCTGCTGGTAGCGGGCCGTCTTGCGTTCCGGCGCATCCGCCGCCGCAGCGCTCATCACCATCGCCAGGCCGGCCAGCCGCTCCGGGTAGGCTTCGGCAAAGGCCAGCGCCACATATCCGCCCATCGAATGCCCCGCCAGTGCCACGCGCTGGATCCCCAGGCGGTCCAGCAGAACCTTTAGGTCCGCAGCCATCGCCTCCATTGTGTAAATCCCTTCCGGGGCAGGCGATAAACCGTAGCCGCGCAAATCGGGCAACAGCAAGCGGGTCTCGCTTTCTAATTGTGCCGCCACTTCGTTCCACAGGCTGTGCTCAAAGGGAAAGCCATGCACCAGCACCAACGGAAGCGGCCCCTTGCCGCGATCCTCGCAATAGAGTTCTACTGTTGCATCCATCCGTTCACCTATCCTTGCGTCTCTTCATCACGCCAACCGCGCAGAAAAGCCAGCGCTTCCTCCGGCGTGTTCACCAGTCCTTCGGCCTGGGCTTCGCGCACAGCTTCCAACGCGCGCCCAACCGCCGGGCCGGCCTTCAACTTCAACTCGCGCATCACCTCGCCACCGCTCACCAACCGGGGCGGCTCCACAATTGCTTCGTTATGTTCCCAGCGCGCCTCCAACAACGCCCGGCACACGCGCAACTCCGCCAGCCAGGCCTCCTGGGGCAGGGTGTGACTGTAAGTAGCCCAGGTATCGGCCAGGGAAAACAGGCACAGGTCGATGCCCGCCGCGCCTAGCGCTTTGAAGTAACGGTAGATCGCTCGCCGGGTGGGCGGCTCGGGCTGGTCGGCCAGATGGTGTACGCGCATGTGCCCGGCGATCAAGGTTTGCAACCGGGAGACTTCGTCTCCGCTCAGGGCCAACGTGCGTGCCCGCAGTGCGGCAACCTCGGCCCCACGATCATCGTGCTCAAAGTAGCGAATCCGCCCGCTCTCTTCCACACTGCGTGACGCGGGTTTGGCCACATCATGATACAGCGCCGCCAGCATCACCAACCCGCGGATCGACCGGTCGGTGGCCAGCCCCGCGTCAAAATGGGCGGCGAACTGCTCGCGATAGCGCCCCAACCAGGTCACTGCCGTCGCCAAAATCAAGCCTTCGGCGCTGCCCTCGCGGTAGTCACCGACCAGCACACCCCACAATTGCTCAAGGCGTTTCATCACCTCCAGCGTGTGCGTCCAAACGTCATGCACATGCGGGGGCGATTGCGTCACGCCTTTCATCTCTTCCAGCTCGGGCAGCACATGGCGCAAAATCCCCATGTGGTCCGCCACTTCCATCGCCGTGGCCGGGCGGGGGCCTTCCAGCATCTTGAACAATTCATCCCGCTGGCGCTCCATCGAGACTCGCGCCAACAGCGGCGCGGCAGCGCGCATCCAGTCCTGGGTCTGCGGGTCGATCCGCGCAGAGAGGCTCAGTGCCAACCGAACCCCGCGCAGCACTCGCGCCGGATCGTCGCTCAAGCTGGTCGGGCCGCAAGCCCGCAAGCGCCTCTCATGCAAATCTGCCAGCCCGCCGCATGGATCAATCAAGGTTTGCGGTGGCCGCACTTCCATAGCCATCGCATTAATAGTGTAATCGCGCGCGCGCAAATCGGCGTCCAGATCAGGCCCGCGCAGGGCCGAAAAATCCAGCACCAGGCGTTCCGCGCCATCCATCAATACCACGCGGGTAATATCCCGCTCAACGTCCATCACATACAACCCGCCCCCCAATTCATCGGCCAGGCGTTTAGCCAACGGCAGCGTCGGCGAGGTCATCACAAAATCCAGGTCGTGGATGGGTTTTCCCAGCACGCGGTCGCGAACCGCCCCGCCCACCAGGTAGACGGGCTGCCTGGTCGCTTCCGCCCTGTTTGCCACGGCAGCGAGGATGTCATCCACCGCCGACTTCATGCTGCGGCCCTCAATCCTTCCCCCCGCCGGTCAGCTTTTGGTACTTCTCCAAATCTACCACGCCCACAAACGGCAGGCCGCGATAAAAATCATCAATGTCCAGGCCGTAACCAAAGACGA
>JAEXTI010000280.1 GCA_023406965.1 Chloroflexota bacterium | reverse complement strand
TTGGCTTCTGCCGTGGGGGTACGCTTTTACTACAGGTCAGCCTGGCGAGGCTGGAACCGCGCGGCCCATTTGCCCGAATGATGCTATAATTTCTACAGATACCCTTATGGAACTGATCCCAGGATTGTTCGCATCCCGGCCATTCATTATCATGCCAACCCAATTGATTGGCTGGGTCGGCTTTGTTGTGTTCGCCGGACTCTTGGGTTTTGGTATATTGCGTGGACGAGAAAAGAACTGGGAGGCGCTTGCCCGGCGCTGGTATGTGGCACTGGCACTGGTGCTGTTGACACCGGTGGCTGTGCTGGCGTTGGGGGTGCGCTTGCCTGGCTCGGCCTGGCCCCTTCCTGGCGTGCCATTGGAGACGGGGGCGCCTGCGTTGATGATTTTTGCAGCGCTGCCCTGGGTTCTGGCGGCCGGTTTCTTGGGCCCGCTGCCGGCCGTGGTGTTGGGGGCGCTGGTGGGGTTGTTGTTGGGGCTGTTTGAAACTCACAGCCCGTTCACGACGTTTGAAATTGCCGGGCTGGCGCTGCTATTTTCCGCGGCGGTGCGTCAGCGCTATCGGACCAGCTTTTATCGTTTTATCCGCCACCCGTTGGGAGCAGCGCTGGTTTTGACCGTCGTTTACATCCCTGTGTTCATGTTGGGTATGTTGTTTGCGGCAAACGGCCCAATGGCGGTGCGCCTGGATTATGCTTTGACCCAAACCTGGTGGAGCATTTTGGCTCGCGGCGGCGAGATGTTCCTCGCGGCGCTGGCGGGCGAGGCCCTATACCTGGCGCGGCCCGATTGGTGGGGGAGGAAGGGGCCCTTGACGCCCTCTCCAGCAGAGACGAGCATTCAAGCACGCTTTTTCCAGGGCACCGTGCCACTGGTTCTGGCATTGATCCTTACACTGACTTTGGGCGATTGGCTGGTAGCGGGCGCGGCGGTGCGCCAGATGATTGAGCAAAGACTGTCCAATAACGCGCAAACGGCTGCCGACAGCCTGCCTTACTTCCTGGAGACCGGGCAAAGCCTGATCCTTTCTATGACCTCTCCCGAACTGGTCGAAATGACCAGACCGCAGCTCACGGAGGCGTTGGCTGTGCGGTTGCGTTCGGTGCCATTTTTCCAGCAGTTGTATTTCTATGATCAAGCAAAGAACCCAATCGGCGGCTACCCTGAACAATCGGTTTCTTTATTGAACCTTCGCTCGGAGGAAGCAGCCGGAATTGATATGGCGCTGGGTGGCGTGGCTGTGCAAGCCTATGCTATTGAGCCCGCACAAGGGCAGGATTCGGCGCAGGTTTCTTTCCTGGCGGCTGTCAAAGACGCCGGTGGAGTGGTGAAAGGGGTGTTGTTGGGGCGGACCGATTTGAACACCAACCCCTTCACGCGCCCGGCAGTGCTGGCATTAATGAGCGTTCAGACCCTCGGAGGAGAGGGCTACCTCTTAGACGAATCGGGCCGAATTATTTACCCGGTGAGTGGCTCCAGCCTGGAGTCTTTCCAGGGCACCCTCCCAGCCGAGGAGGGCTTCTTTGCCGGGATTTCCTCCAATGGGACGCGGAGCTACGGTTATTACCAGCCTGCGGTAGGGCGGCCCTGGGCGGTATTGCTGTTTGTCCCGGCTCAGGTGGCTCAGCAGATGGCTTTAGAGATCGCCGTGCCTTTGCTTGTGATGCTTCTGGCGATTTCGGGAATTGCCTTTGTGATGCTGCGGTTGGGATTGCGCAGCGTGACCCGCTCATTGACCACGCTTTCGGGCCAGGCGGCCAGCATTGCCGGCGGGGATTTGGAGCGCACAGCGCTGGTCAAGGGCGTGGATGAGGTAGGGCGGCTTGGGCAGGCCTTTGAGCAGATGCGAGTTGGTTTGAAGGCCCGTTTAGGAGAATTGAGCCGCCTTTTGACGGTTAGCCAGGGGGTGGCTGCCAATCTGGAAATCGAAGATGCTGTTCGCCCGATATTGGAGGCGGCCATGCTGGATGGAGCCAGCCAGGCTCGCATGGTGCTGTCGCGAGAAGTAGCTGTGGATCCTAAGCAATCTTTGCCTGTCTCATTTGGCGTGGGTACGGCGGTTGAGCGTTACTCATACCTGGATCCGCAACTGTTTGATGTGCTGCGACAGCAGGATATGCTGGCTGTTCCCAACGCGAGCCGCATGAGGCGATTGCAGTTCCCGGCAGGTAAAGCGCGCCCGGGGGCGCTGCTGGCGGTTGCGATCCGGCATGAGAACCATTATTATGGCGTTTTGTGGGTCTCCTACGATAATCCGCGCTCGTTCTCGGAGGAAGAGACGCGCTTTCTGGTGACGCTGTCAGGGCAGGCAGCTTTGGCGGCTACCAGCGCGCGCTTATACGCTTCGGCGGAGGCCGGGCGGCAGCGTCTGGAGTCAATTTTGGCCTCTGCGCCGGAGCCGATGATGGTGTTCGACGAGGAGATGCGCCTGTTGTTGGTGAACCCGGCGGCGTTGGAAACGCCCGGCTTGATTGCCTCGGGGGCCGAAGGGCAGCCGCTGAAGGATGTGGTCAAGTTGCAGGAATTGGCCGAGTTGTTGAACGAGCCGATGGAGCAGCGGGGAACCACGCGCGAGATCACCCTGGGGAGCAACAAGGTGTATTACGTGAGCATTGCGCCGGTGACTGCCGATGGGCGCTCGATTGGCCGGGTGTGCTTGATGCGCGATATCACGCACTTCAAAGAGCTGGACCAGTTGAAATCGGACTTTGTCTCGACGGTCAGCCATGATTTGCGCTCGCCGCTGACCTTGATGCGCGGGTATACGACGATGATGCAGATGGTTGGCGAATTGAACGAGCAGCAAAAGGGCTATGTTCACAAGATCACCCTGGGCGTCGATAACATGGCGCGCCTGGTCAACAATCTTTTGGACCTGGGGCGGATCGAAGCGGGGGTGGGCTTGCAGATTGCCCCGGTGAACGTGCGCGCAGTGATCGAAGATGTGGTTGGGCAGTTGAGCGCCCAAGCTACCCAAAAAGATATCAAGCTGGAGTTCGTTGACGGCGCGCGACCGGGAGAGGTGGTCATCGAGGCCGACCAGGCGCTGGTGCAGCAGGCCTTGTATAATCTGGTGGAAAACGCGGTGAAGTATACGCCCGTGAGCGGAAAAGTAACCGTCAAGATGGATTTGCGCGGCGAGCGGGTGTTGATGCAGGTGCAGGACAGCGGCATCGGCATTGCGCCATTGGATTTGCCGCGTTTGTTTGAGAAATTCTACCGCAGCGGGCGACGCGAGGCTTTTGCCCAGCGTGGGTCGGGCCTGGGGTTGGCGATTGTGAAGTCGATCGCGGAGCGGCACAATGGGCGGGTGTGGGTGGAGAGCCAATTGGGGAAGGGCAGCACCTTCTACCTGGAGATGCCCGTCCGCCAAACGGTGCCCGTCAGCCTGGAGATTTAAGGCCCTGCCTGGGTCATTTGGGGGCATTTTGAGTGACAAAAACCGAAAATTCCTTAGGGGGAATTTGAAAAAGTGTATTGTTTTTTAGAAATTGTGGTATAATTTTAGATCGCATGCTTGTTATATATTTGTCCTAACGCACTAAAACCAGCGCGCATCGGATACGATCCTTTGCGCCTGGTTTTGTTTGCCGCCCCATCCAGGTTCCTTTTGAGGAGGCTTTTTAGTGGAAACCAAAGGTCTCACCGCACTCCGTATCAGCCTGGCTTCGCCAGAAACAATCCGAAGCTGGTCTTATGGTGAGGTGCTCAAGCCGGAAACGATTAACTATCGCCGGCTTCGCCCTGAAAAAGATGGCTTGTTCTGCGAAGCTATCTTTGGCCCTACCCGTGATTACCAATGCTATTGCGGTAAGTACAAGAATCCCCGTTATAAGGGGATTGTTTGCGATAAATGCGGCGTTGAGGTAACGCGTTCCTCGGTGCGCCGCGAGCGGATGGGCCATATCGATTTGGCCACCCCGGTCGCTCACATCTGGTACACTCGCCGCATCCCGTCGTATCTGGGCTTGCTGCTGGACATTTCCCGGCGCAACCTGGACCGTGTGCTGTATTTTGCGCAGTACGTGGTGACGTACGTGGACGATGATGCCCGCCAGAAAGCCCTCAAACGGCTGGAAGACGAGATCAATGTTTCGGAGCGCGAACAGGCCTCCGAAATCAACGACAAAATCAAGCAGGTCAAACTGGACCGCGACCGCCGCATTGCCGAGTTGAACCAGCAGAAGACCGACCTGCAAGAACGCTCAGACGAGCAGGTTGCGCTCAAGCTGGACCCGGTGATCAAAGAAGGCCAGCGTCTGGAAGCGTCTCTGCAGGAGCGCATGGGCCAGCCTGCCCCGCGCGATATCGTTTTTGAAGCTGCCAACGCAATCATCGTTGAGAATGGCGTGACGATTACTGCCGCGCACATTTCAAAGATTCAGCGCGCCGTGAAGGAACGCCTGGATGAGATGGAAACGGAAACGCGCGATCAGATGCGCCGCGATCAGGAACAGATCCTGATGGAAGTGCAGCGGATCAAAGCAGAAGCCGAAGAAACGATGGAAGCGTATCGCAACCAACTGGAAGACCAGACCGTTGTGGCCCAAGGGCAGAACACCCGCCAGCGCGATGAGCTTCAGGAACTGCGCCCCTTCACCTTCTTGACCGAGAGCCGCTACCGCGAACTCAAGCAGCGTTGGGGCCAGGTCTTCCGTGCCGACATGGGCGCCGAGGCCTTCTTCGACATTCTCCGTCGCCTGGATCTGGAACAGCTTTCCAAGGATCTGTGGCAGGAAGTGCGCACCTCGAAGAGCAAGCAGAAGCGCAAGAAAGCTACCGTGCGGATGAAGGTGGTGGAATCCTTCCGCCGCTCGTCCAATCGCCCGGAATGGATGGTGTTGACGGTTCTGCCGGTCATTCCTCCCGATTTGCGCCCGATGGTGCAGTTGGACGGCGGGCGCTTTGCCACCTCCGACTTGAATGACCTGTACCGCCGTGTGATCAACCGCAACAACCGCCTCAAGCGGCTGCTCGAGTTGGGCGCCCCGGACGTGATCGTGCGCAACGAAAAACGCATGCTCCAGGAAGCCGTCGACTCTTTGATTGACAACTCGCAGCGCGGCAAGGCGCTTTCTCGCCGCGGTCGCCGCGAATTAAAATCCTTGAGCGATATGCTGAAGGGCAAGAAAGGCCGCTTCCGCCGCAACCTGTTGGGCAAGCGCGTCGACTATTCGGGCCGCTCGGTGATTGTCGTGGGTCCCAAGCTCAAACTGCACCAGTGCGGTTTGCCCAAGGCGATGGCCCTGGAACTGTACCGCCCGTTCGTCATTTCGAAGCTGGTGCAGCATAACTACGCCGCCAACGTGAAGGGTGCGCGCCGCTTTATTGAGCGCAACCGCCCCGAGGTTTGGGAGGTGTTGGAAGAGGCCATCAAAGAGCGCCCGGTTCTGCTGAACCGCGCGCCCACGCTGCACCGCCTGGGCATCCAGGCCTTCGAGCCGACTTTGATCGAAGGCAGCGCCATTCAACTGCACCCGCTGGTGACCACCGCTTTCAACGCGGACTTCGACGGCGACCAGATGGCTGTGCACGTTCCGCTTTCAGAGCGGGCGGTTTGGGAAGCGCGCAACCTGATGCTTTCATCGCGCAACTTGCTCAAGCCTGCCGACGGCGAGCCGATCATTTCGCCCTCCAAGGACATGGTGCTGGGTGTGTACTACCTGACCATGGATGACAACGCCAAAGAACATAACGGTGAGGGTCGCATTTTCGCCGATATGGATGAGGTCGATTTGGCCTATCAGTTGGGTCAGTTGGATGTTCATGCGCACATCAAGATCATGGGCGAAACCTGGTACAACGAAAAAGACCAGCGCATGGCCAAGCCGGTGCGCAAACTCATTGAAACCACTGTTGGGCGGGTTCTATTCAACCGCATCCTGCCTGCCAAGGTTCAATTCCGCAACATCAAGCTCGACAAGGGCGGCGTGAAGGATTTGATTGGCGACGTGCTCGAGATTTGCGGCCAGGAAGAGACCACCGAGGTGGCCGACCTGATGAAAGACATTGGCTTCGAGTATGCGATGCGTTCGGGTTCGACCATTGCTGTGTCCGACATCACCATTCCGGAAGCCAAGGGTCAGATTATTATCGACTCGCAGAAGGCTGTGGACCAGGTTGGGCGCGCTTTCCGCCGCGGTTTGTTGACCGAGCAGGAACGCAACGAGCGCATTATCGAGATTTGGCAGCAGACGACCAAGGATGTGGCCGATACGGTGCGCAAGACGATGGACCCCAACGGCAACATCTCGACCATGGCGCTATCTGGCGCGACCAAGGGTGGCTTTGGCCCAATTGCGCAGTTGGCCGGCATGCGCGGTTTGATGGCTGACCCGGCTGGGCGTATTATCCGCCTGCCGATCACCTCGAACTTCCGTGAAGGCCTGACCACGCTGGAGTACTTCATCTCGACGCACGGCGCGCGCAAGGGTCTGGCTGACACCGCGCTGCGCACCGCCGACGCGGGTTACCTGACCCGCCGCCTGGTGGACGTGGCTCAAGATTTGATCGTCAACGAACATGACTGCGGCACTGAGGATGGCATCTTCCTGCGCAAGGCGGATGACGTGGCTGGGCAGTCGTTCCGCGAGCGTTTGTTTGGCCGTTTGACCGCGGCGCGCATTGTGGACCCGAATACCGGCGAGATTTTGGCCGAGCGGGATACCATGCTGGACCGCAACCTGTCACGCAAGATTGGCGAAGCCAACGTGGATGAGGTGAAGGTGCGCTCCCCAATGACCTGCGACCTGGTGCATGGTATTTGCGCCAAGTGCTACGGCATGGACATGGGACGCGGAAAGCTGGTGGAACTGGGCACCGCGGTAGGTATCGTGGCGGCGCAGTCCATTGGTGAGCCGGGCACGCAGTTGACCCTGCGCACCTTCCACACCGGCGGTGTTGCGGCTGGCGGCGATATTACGACCGGTCTGCCCCGCGTGGAAGAACTGGTGGAAGCCCGGCGTATGCCGAAAGGCGAGGCCATCATTTCGCAGATCTCGGGCACGGCTCGGGTGATGCAGTCGGACCGCTACAGCGATCAACGCATTGTGCGCATTGAGCACAGTGAAATGATCAGTGACGAGTACGATGTGCCGGCCGGTGGGACGCTGGTGGCAAAGGATGAGACGGCTGTCTCTCTGGGCGACCCGATCGCGGTGCTGGGCGAAGCGACCATCGCTGCGCAGCACCCGGGCCGCGTGCGCGTGGAGGACGGCAAGGTGTTTGTGTCGTACGAACAGAAGGACACCGCCGAGCACGAAATTCCTAACACGGCGCGCCTGCTGGTGAAGGACGGCGAGCACATTGAGGCTGGTTCTCAGTTGACCGAAGGCTCGGTTAATCCGCATCAGATTCTGCGCATCAAGGGCCGCGACGCCTGCGAGATGTACCTGCTGACCGAAATCCAGAAGGTGTACCGCGCTCAGGGCCAGAACATCAATGACAAGCACTTCGAGCTGATCATCCGCAAGATGATGGGTAAGGTGCAGGTGACTCGCCCCGGTGACACCGAATATCTGCCCGCCGACTTTGTGGACCGCCTGGCGATCCGCCACGGCAACGAATCTCTGGTGACGCAGGGCAAGCAGCCGGCGCGCTTCGCTGAAATCCTGTTGGGCGTGACCAAGGCCTCGTTGACCACGGATTCGTTCCTGTCAGCTTCGTCTTTCCAGCACACCATCAAGGTGTTGGCTGGGGCGGCGATCGCGGGCACCGAGGATGCGCTGTTCGGCTTGAAAGAGAACGTCATCATCGGCAAGCTGATCCCGGCGGGAACTGGCTTCATCCACGGGCGGTTCGATGAGAGCATCGAGGTTGCCAACCGGATGGCCAACCTGGCCCCGACGGCAACGGATTAATCCGATAAAGGTAGTGATTCAATGGCGAGTCGAAAGGCTCGCCATTGTGATTTAATTCCTGGGTGAGAGAAGATCGGCGGGTCTGGAACCAGTTTGTAGGTCGGTTTGAGCGGATTGTCCTACTCAAGGCGTGTTTCAAGACGTTAGCAAAAACCGACATCTAGGAGTTAAGATGCCAATGTCGTGCGGGGAAGATGTCGGCTTTCGCTGGGTTTGGCGCGGATAAAATGGTGTGGATGGAGTCGCTCAAGCCGACCTACGGCCTTTCATTTGTCCGGTGTCTGAAGATCGGCGGGTCTGGAGGGTGGATTGTTGAGAAGTGCCCGCGGGGATGTATAACGATGTGTGACGTCAGCCCGCATTAAAGACCCGCCGCTACAGGTGGAGGGGGGCGGAAGGCTTAAACCGGTCCGGTTTATGGAAATTATGTTAAACTATAGGCCTGGGTTCCAGGTGAACCCGAACATGCATATTGGAGAAATTATGGAAATAGGTCTCGTTCGCCGGGTGGATATTGACCAGGAGATGCAGCAGTCATACCTGGATTATGCAATGAGCGTGATTGTGGCCCGCGCCTTGCCGGATGCGCGCGACGGTTTGAAGCCGGTGCAGCGACGTATTTTGTACGCGATGCACGACATGAATGTGGATGCTACTTCGGCCTACAAGAAATCGGCCAGAATTGTCGGCGAGGTGCTGGGCAAGTATCACCCGCATGGTGATTCGGCGGTGTATGAGGCGATGGCCCGCCTGGCGCAAGACTTCTCCATGCGGCAGATGCTGGTGGACGGGCAGGGCAACTTTGGCTCGATCGACGGCGACCCCCCGGCGGCGATGCGCTACACCGAGGCGCGCCTGACGCGCTTTGCGGGCGAAATCCTGGGGCAGATCGACCGCGACACGGTGGATTTCTCCGACAACTTTGACGGCACCTTGCGAGAGCCTTTGGTGCTGCCGGCGGCTGTGCCGAACCTGCTGGTCAACGGGGCCAGCGGTATTGCCGTGGGCATGGCGACCAGCATTCCGCCGCACAACCTGGGCGAGGTGATTTCCGCGCTGAGTTACATGCTGGAGGAATGGGAACGCCTGGACGACATCAATGTGTCGGATTTGATGCGCTTTATCAAAGGCCCCGATTTTCCCACCGGCGGAATCATCTTGCAGCAAGAAGAGGAGGGCGGGTTGCTCTCGGCTTA
>JAEXTI010000268.1 GCA_023406965.1 Chloroflexota bacterium | reverse complement strand
TTACAAGGCATCATCCTGGTCAGCCTGATCGCCAGTGACTTCCTCATGCGCTACCGTATTCGAATCTATCGAAAAGACCTGCTGAAGGAGGCCAAATAACATGGATCCCATTATCATCCTTCAAGCGGGGGTCAGCACCGGAACCGTGCTGCTGTTTGCCACCCTGGGCGAAATCTTCGCCGAACGGGCCGGCGTGCTCAATCTGGGCGTGGAAGGCATGATGCTCATCGGCGCGATGAGCGCCTTCAGTGTCGCTGTTTACACCGAAAATCCCTGGCTCGGCCTGCTGGTCGCCATGATTGTAGCCGGGCTGTTCAGCCAGATCCACGCCTTCATCAGCATCACCCTGCAAGCCGACCAGGTCGTCTCGGGCCTGTCGCTGGGCTTCCTGGCCACGGGTGTCAGCCTGGTTCTGGGAGAAGGCTTGAGTAAAGCCGGCACCATCCCCCTCATCCCCACCTACACCGTCCCTCTGCTCAGCCAAATTCCCATCCTCGGCCCCATCTTCTTTACCGACCAAAAAGTGCTCGTCTACCTGGGTTATATTCTGGTTCCGCTGTGCTACTACTTCATCAATCACACCCGCCCCGGCCTGCATCTGCGCTCCGTCGGTGAATATCCCGCCGCCGCCGACTCGCTGGGCATCAACGTCTACCGCCTGCGCTACCTGTACGTGTTCGTCGGCGGCCTTTTCGCCGGGTTAGCCGGGGGCACCATCAGTCTGGCCATCTCTCCCGGTTGGTTCAGCGAGCTAACCACGTCCGGCCAGGGCTGGATCGCCATCGGCCTGGTCATTTTTGCCCAGTGGAACCCCATCCGCGCCGCCTTTGGATCATACATCTTCGGCGCGCTGCGCCGCCTGGTGCTCGACATCCAGGGCCCCACCATGATCTTCGGTGTCGCCAACCCCTTCTATTACAACCCCTATTGGGGCTTCTTCCTGCAGATGCTGCCCTACGCCTTCACCATCATCGTCCTGGTCATCGGCTCGCGGGAGGCCATCCGCAAACGCCTTGGCTCCCCCAGCGCGCTGGGCGTCCCTTACATCCGCGGCGAACGAGGACTGTAACTCACTCACAAAACTATGACCCCTGCTTCCCTTTTTCTGGGTTATACCTGCTCTTTGTGCGGCACGCAATACGCCCCGCACGAGGTTGTTTATGTTTGCCCGCGCGACGGTGGTAATCTGGATGTCAACCTGGACCTGGCTGCCATTCGCCGCAGTCCCTTCCAACCGGTCACCAGCGCCACCCGAGAACCCTCTTTGTGGCGTTATCTGCCCTTGCTGCCGGTAGCTGACCCCGGCGGAAACGGCACACCGCTGCGCGCTGCCGGCTGGACGCCGCTGTTTGCCCCGCCCCAACTGGCCCGTCAACTGGGCCTGCCCCGGTTGTGGATCAAGGATGAAGGTCGCAACCCGACCGCATCCTTCAAGGACCGGGCTAGCGCGGTGGTGGTGGCCCGCGCAAAAGAGATCAACGCTCCCGTGTTGGTCACTGCCTCTACCGGCAACGCCGGGGCTGCCCTGGCGGGCATGGCTGCCGCGGTGGGCATGCGCTCGGTGATCTTCGCCCCGCGCACCGCTCCTCCCGCAAAAGTGGCCCAACTGCTGGTTTACGGGGCGCAGGTCATTCTGGTGGATGGTAATTACGACTCAGCCTTTGACCTCACCGTACAAGCCGCGCAGGAATACGGCTGGTACTGTCGCAACACCGGCTACAACCCCTTCACGGTGGAGGGGAAGAAAACCGCGGCCTACGAAATTTGGGAAACGGTCTACCCGCACCTGAACGGGGTGAGGCGCCCCTTGTGCATCTTTGTCTCGGTCGGTGACGGCAATATCATTTCGGGCATCCACAAAGGCTTCAAAGATCTGCAAGCCTTGGGCTGGCTCGAGCAAATGCCGCGCCTGTTCGGTGTGCAGTCTGAAGGCTCGGCAGCCATTGCCAACGCCTGGAAGGCTCGCAGCGAAACCATCCAACCGGTGGAATCCCACACGCTGGCCGACAGCATCTCTGTCGACCTGCCCCGAGACGGCATTCGCGCCGTGCGTGCCGCCCAGCAAACCGGCGGTGCTTACCTGAAAGTCAGCGACGAAACGATTCTCAAAGCCATTCCAGCCCTGGGCAGCGCCGGGATCTTTGCCGAACCCGCCGGGGCTGCGGCATACGCCGGGTTGATTTCCGCCCTCGATCAGGGCATCGTCGATGCTGAAGATCCAATTTTGGTCATCAACACCGGTTCTGGACTCAAAGACGTCAAAGCCGCCATGCAGTCGGTGCGTCCCGCGCCCATCATCGAACCTACCCTTTCCGCTCTGCGCAAGCATCTGGAGGAGACTCGGTGACACAGACTCTGCGATTCCTCTTCTCCGGCGTCTCCCCGGGCGCAGCTAGATCAGGATCAACTTCATGCCTGTTTCCACCGCTGCGCCCCTACGCGGACTCTCCGATCCTTTTTCCTATCGCTCCTTCTTTCTCTGCGCTCTTTGCGTCCCTGCGGTTCCTCTTATCTTCTCATGAAAGGCCCCAATGAAACCTACCTTCTCGATTATCGCCCCCATTTTCAACGAGTTTGAATCCCTCCCCGAGCTTCATCGCCGCGTCTCCGAAGTAATGGATGGTCTCGGCGAGCCCTGGGAGCTGCTGCTGATCGATGACGGCTCCACGGATGGATCCACCGATCGCATCCGCGAACTGGCAACCCAGGATGAGCGCATCCGCCCGATCATCTTTGCGCGCAACTTTGGCCACCAAATCGCCGTCACCGCCGGGCTGGACTACTCTCGCGGCGACGCCGTTGTCATCATCGACGCCGACCTGCAGGACCCGCCCGAGTTGATCGCCGAGATGGTTGCCCGCTGGCGCGAGGGGTACGAAGTGGTCTATGCAGTCCGCGCCGAGCGCGAAGGCGAATCGGCGTTCAAACTATGGACCGCTTCCCTCTTCTACCGCATCATCTACCGGATCACCGATGTCAAGATTCCAATGGACACCGGAGACTTCCGCCTGATGGACCGCAAGGTGGTCAACGTCATGAACTCGATGCGCGAGAAAGCCCGCTTCCTGCGCGGCATGTCCGCCTGGGTGGGCTTCCGCCAGATCGGCGTACCCTACAAACGCGCTGCGCGCTTCGCTGGAACTACCAAATACCCCTTCCGCAAGATGCTCAAGCTGGCCATCACCGCCATCACGGGTTTCTCGCACCTGCCCTTGCAAATTGCCACCTGGATCGGTTTCGTCGCCGCGGGTCTCTCGTTGATCTTCATCCCCATCGTCGTCATAGAGCGACTGGTCGGCAACCAGGCTTTCTTTGGGCAAGCCACCACCCTGGTAGCAGTTTTGTTCCTGGGCGGCGTGCAGTTGATCTGTCTGGGCATTCTCGGAGAATATATTGGCCGTATTTACGACGAAGTCAAGGGTCGCCCCCTTTACATCGTTCGTGAAGCCCCGGAAAAAGAAGAGGAGTAAACCATGAGCACCATCGATTTGACCATTCATCCCGACCGGCTGGAACGCACTTTGCAGCGTGTTCGCGAGCGCGAATTTGTCATCCCCACCTTTGCCCAGATGAAACATCCCGGTCTTATCCCCGACAGCGTCAAAGCTCGCCTGGCGCAAACGGGTTTGTGGGACGTGGCTCCCATCAATCTGTACCGCATCACCTGGAAGAACCAGCCCACCCCCTCGGGCGGGCAGTTCGGCGGTGTCAACTACATTGAGCTTCCCTCCAGCCTGACCGGAACCCGCGCCCGGGTCATTGCTCTGGTTGGCAAATGGTTCCCCACCGGCGCGCACAAAGTCGGCGCAGCCTTCGGCTGCCTGGTTCCCCGCCTGGTCACCGGGCAGTTCGACCCCACCACCCAGAAAGCGGTGTGGCCCTCCACCGGCAACTACTGCCGCGGCGGCGCCTACGACTCTGCCTTGCTGGCCTGCTCCTCCATTGCCATCCTTCCCGAAGGCATGAGCAAAGAGCGCTTCGAGTGGCTCTCCAAAATCGCCGGAGAGGTCATCGCCACGCCGGGCAGCGAATCCAACGTTAAAGAGATCTTTGACAAGTGTTGGGAGCTGCGCAAGTCCGGCCAGGATTTGATGATTTTCAACCAGTTCGATGAATTCGGCAACTACCTGTGGCACTACGACGTCACCGGCCACGCCATGGAAGAAGTGCTGAGCGTCGAATTGGGTTCCAAGGACACGTACCGCGGCGTAGCGCTCACCACCGGTTCTGCCGGGACCATCGCCTCGGGTGACTACCTCAAGCAGGTCTTTCCTCAAAGCAAGATCATCGCCAGCGAAGCCCTGCAATGCCCCACCTTGCTGTCCAATGGTTTTGGCGCCCATCGCATCGAGGGCATCGGCGACAAGCATGTGCCCTGGATTCACAATGTTAAAAACACCGATATGGTCGTAGCAATCGATGACAATGCCGTTGTCAGCATTGCTCGTTTGTTCAACGAGCCCGCCGGGAAAGAGTACCTGCTCAAAAAAGGCGTTCCTGCCTCGACCGTCGACCAGTTGGACCTGCTGGGCTTTTCCGGCATCGCCAACGTGCTCTCCGCGGTCAAGTTTGCCAAGTATTACGAACTCACCGAAAACGATGTAGTTCTCACCGTTCTGACCGACTCGATGCAACTCTACGCCACCCGCCTGGAAGAATATACCGAGCAATTCGGAATCTTCACCCCCTTCGATGCCGCCGAGGCCTTTGCGGGTGCACTGCACGGCGTGACCACCGATAACCTGCTCGAGTTGAGCTACGCCGACCGCAAGCGTGTCCACAACCTCAAGTACTACACCTGGGTAGAACAACAGGGCAAGACCTACGAGGAAATCCAGGCGCAGTGGTATGACCCCGACTACTGGACCAATGTGCAGAAACAGGTTGGCGAGATCGACGCCCGCATCGAAGCCTTCAACAAGATGATCTAAACACCTCAAGTTCCCGATAAAAAAGGATTGGTGGGGCGCTTCGCGCTCTACCAATCCTTTTTTCGGCTCATGATCCTGGCTGAGGGGTTACGACAATTTTTATGTATAATGGATACAAATCATGAAAAGAATCACGCATGTATCCTGAACCCGACTCGATCATCCTCGTCACCTACCTGCCCTCCCCGCGCGACCTGGAAATTGCCCGCCTGTTAGGCTGGTATCGCATCCCGCTACGCAGCGCCCCCAAGGTCGTCAACGTGGATTACCTTGCCTTCTACCAGGGGCTTGCCTTTGGACCGGCCCATCAGTGGCGGATTGAAACCATTGTCTCCGTGCGCGGTTACGAACTCACTACGCGCCTCGAACTGTTGCGTGACGAGCCTGACCATCCTCATGCGCAGGAAGAGTATTACAAAATTCAGCTAGGCCCGTTGGAACATCTCCCCAACCCCATTCCTGCCGGGCGCTGGAAGCGCATTACGTTCCTGTACACAACGGGCGAGCAGTTGCAAACTGCTCGCTCGATCAACGATCTTGTAGTCCGCTCTGAAGAACGCCAGGGGCTGTGGCGATCGCTCCGCGAACGCGCCTTACAAAGCGGCCCCTATACAGCCCAAGACCTTCCCGAACTGCCGATTGATCCGGAAATTCTGGCTTTCATCATCGGCAGGCGGTAACCCGGTCGCGCCGTTTTACCCGTTTTTGACCAGGAACTCGGCCTGCGCGGGCCAATCGGACGGATCGCCCAACCGCAGCCCAGCCTCCTGTAAAATCACCCGCAATTCTTCCACAGACACAGCTGCTAGTTGGCCTAGTGAATGAATCCCCACTGCGTTCAACGCCGCCTGCGTTTTGGGGCCAATCCCTTTGATAACCGTCAAGTCATCCGCCCGCCCAACCGCTTCGGGTCGCGTTGCCGGTTTCGGCTCCTCGGGCACACGAATCGCCGGGGTGAAGATTAAAAAGCGCTCGCGGGGATGTTTCCTCCAATACAGAAGCAGCACCACCGGGATGAGAATCCCGATCACGGGCAATATTGCCCACCAGGGAACCAGCTTGTTTCTTGACATCGTACACCTCCACCCAGCAGTTATTTCAGGAATTCTTGCGCTCCAAATAATGCGCCAGATTACTTCGGCTGACTACCGATAAATTTGCCGGAATTTCGTCTATGCGGAACCAGCCAATACCGTCACATTTTCCCGGCTCGCGGATGATCGGTTCGCCTTCGGCGACCCGGCAGATGAAAGTCGGCGAGACCCAATGCTGCCCTTCTTCCGGAAGTAGATGATCTACTACATCCAGCAGTTCGCCTACCTCGATCTGGATCCCGTATTCTTCAGCAATCTCCCGCCGGAGGGCATCCTTCAAACGTTCGCCGAACTCAACCGACCCACCCGGAAACTCCCACAGCCCGCGTTCGTTCTTAGCCAGCGGACCGCGCCGCGCCAGGAACAAGCGTCCATCCTCAGCAACGATGATGGCCCCCACGCCTACTCCGATGTAATCAACACCGCGCTTCATGGACTAACCGCCAGTTCTCGGACACTGTCGGCGACCAAATCCCAAACATGCACTGTGCCGTCTACCAACAGGCTGGCCAAAGAGCGCCCGTCGGGAGCAAACTCCAGTTCTTCCACCGATTGCGGCTCGCTTAGAACAGCCTGTACCCGCGCGCGCTGCATGCGTTCCCCTTCCACATGCATCAAATCGAGCAGTTGCACCGAGAACGGTGATTGCCCCATACCCGCCACGGGCTCCCAGGCGTTCACCGCCGCCAGCCCATCATTCACCGGGCTAATGCACGTCACCATCCCAAATCCGCCAACATAGATCTCTCGCAGGCAGTCGCCTGTCGCCAGATCAAAGATGCTCAGGTGGCAGGCGTTATCACCAATCAACAACTGCTTATGCACCGCCGAAAAACAAATCGGAGGAACGCGTTGAAAGCGGCTAACATTGAATTTGAAACGGCGCTGCCCAGACTCTAAATCCATGCACGCGCCGGCTGCCCAATCCTCCCCCGACACTTCCCCCGAAAGGGTCACCACCAGAGAAGTGTTATCCGGTGCAAGGGCCCAACTATCCATACTGGGAAAGTAGCGCGGGTCCTGTTCGACACGCAGAATACGCACCGGGAGGGCGCCAAACACATCCTGCACGTCCAGACGCAGTCGGAAGCGCTGGCCTGCCACCAGGCAGCGCTGCGAGAGTTCAAACATGTCCGGATCCAGTGCCTGGAGAGAAATTTCCTCGCCCGAGTCCAACCACACCCCCACCACACCCTCTTCACTGCGCCGGAGCAAAACCTTACCTTCGCGGTCAAGTCCAATAGGTTCGCCCAAAACTTCCATGCGCTTGCTCGCCGTGGTCAAATCCCATACCGTCACATTATTTTGCCGGCTGCTCGCCAGCAAAGTATTTCCGTCAGGGGTAAAAACCAGGCGCTTCATAGAGTTTAATTTTACACTGAGTTCTGATTTTCAATAGCCGGTTTGGCCTGGGCAGCCATCCGGTCAAACTCTTCTTCCAAGGCCGGGTTCACCCCTCGCAGCCCAGCCACCACCGCAGCGGCCCAAGCCACGTAGTCCATGCGACGCACATCGCTCCAATCCGCGGGTGGTTGGTAAATGACGTCACGAACGTTACAGATTTTATCTGCCAGCTTGAGCTGCTTGGCCAGTTTGGACCTGTCTGCCGCATGAACGACCTGCAACCGTTTGCGTTCTGCTTTCGGCAAGGATTTGTCATCTGTCACTTCCATCACCAGGTCGCGCACTTCTGGTCCAAACAGTGTCTCAATCTCCTCAGGAGTCGTTGTTGTATCCTCCACCGTGTCATGCAAAATCGCCGCTAAAAGCAGGTCTACCTCGCGGACTTTGCCAACCCGGTAGAGTAACTCTGCCACCTCAATGGGGTGATTAATATATGGCGTTTGATCGCCGCCTTTGCGCCGTTGATTCTTATGCTGCCCTGCTGCGTAAGCAAGCGCTTGAAAAATCCGTGCCAAATCTCTTTCACTAAACAATTCCATCGATCGTTTCCTCTGTTCAATGATTGTGTAATAACATTCGCAACTAATTGAAGGATGATAGTGATTAATTTTACCCTGGCTGAGTAGTTACAAACATTCTATCAGATTAGGTCTCGCGGCAAAAAATCAGTTAGCAAACACCGGCCATCGAAAAGAGAAAATGTTAATAATGCTCATCGTGAAGACGACTTCTCTCCAGGCATGGTAAAATGAAAATCGATCAACATCTCCCAATTCCATCCTTCCGAACTGGCCTGGCCCGGATCTTGCAATTTTCCTGATCATCTCCTATAGTACCCCGTTTTGACCCGGTTATGGACCCTAGAATTCCAGTCATAAACACGAAAATTGTGGTCCCGCGCCGGCGCGCAGATTTGCTTTCCCGCCAGCGTCTGATTGACCTGCTGAATGAACTGCTAGATCTCAAGCTCGTCATCGTCGCCGCCCCAGCGGGTTATGGCAAGACATCGCTGCTCGTCGATTATTTTGCCGCCTCTGGGCTGCCCCCTTGCTGGTTGTCGCTTGATCCGCTCGACCAGGATATTCCCCGCTTCCTCGCGCATTTCATTGCCTGCATCCGAGCGCGGTTCCCCCGTTTTGGCAAAGTCAGCCTGGGGGTGTTGCAGAACACCGACCAGGATCAACTCAACCTGGATGCGCTGGTGGCAGTCATCGCCAATGATGCCTACCAAAACATAAGCGAACATTTCGCAGTGGTCATTGACGACTACCATCTGGTAGAGGAATCCCGTTCCATTCCCTACTTTCTCAACCAGTTTATTCAACGGGTAGATGAAAACTGCCACTTGGTCATCGCCTCGCGCACTCTGCTCAACCTGCCCGACATGCCTTTGCTGGTTGCTCGCTCACTGGTGGGTGGTTTGTCGTTCGAAGAACTGGCCTTCCAACCTCGCGAAATCCAGGATCTTTGGCTGAAGAACTACCGGCAAGCGCTCTCGGAAGAGGAAGCGGGCAGCCTGGCAGAGAAAACGGAAGGTTGGATCACGGGCCTGCTGCTCACCCGCCAGGTACCCGGTGACCTGGCGCTCGACCGCCTGAAAGCCGGCCCCTCCTCTGACACAGGCTTGTATGAATATCTCGCCCAACAAGTGCTCAGCAGCCAACCCCAATCTACCCAAAACTTCTTGCTGTGGACTTCTTTCCTCGAGGAGTTTGACGCACCGTTGTGCGAAGAGGTTCTGCCCGCCGCGCTGGGAGTTCAGGCCAATTGGGCCGAACTCATCGAGCAGGTTCTGCGGGCAAACCTGTTCATCCAGACCGTTGGCGACGATCATATCTGGCTGCGCTACCATCATCTTTTCCGCGATTTTCTACAACAGCGTCTGGCCAGCTCTCGCCCAGAACAGGCCGAGCAAATCCAATTGCGCCTGGCCGCTCACTATATCCAGCTCGGAGAATGGGAGCGGGTCTTTGATTTCTACAAACGCTTTGGCGACCCACTCACCCTGGCCGATTTAATCGAACAAGCCGGCGAAACCCTGGTCACCCGCGGGCGTTGGTCCACCCTCTCCGAATGGCTGGGGCATCTGCCCGAAAATATCATCCAGCAGCGACCTTCACTCATAGCATTACGCGGCATTTCAGTATATTTTAAAGGCAACCAGGACCATGCAGAGGAAATGCTTTCGCAAGCTGCTACTATGTATCAAACGAGTGGCCAGCATTCGGAACATGCAACAACTTTAATCCGGAGAGCAACTGTTTTCCGAATGACAGGGAAGCTCACCGAAGCGAAACAAGATGCCGAGAACGCTTTATTACTTGCTAAGCAGTATAAATTATCGCCAGCTACCCACGCCGATGCGCTCCTTTCATTAGGTACAATTACACTATACCAGGGTCAGGTACACGATGCGTTGGAGGTCTTTGAACAGGCACAACAAATCTACACTGAACTTAATGACTTAGACACTCTGGCAAAAGTTCATCAGCAAATCGGCCTTGCCTCCAAAAACCTGGGATTATATCCAGAAGCTGAGCAAGCTTACCGCCGGGCCCTGGACCATTACCAGACTACCGGAAATCTTAGCTGGCAAGCCAGTTTACTCAACAACTTGGGAGTACTACAACACATGCAGGGCAATTTCGAAGATGCCTCTGCATCGTTCGAAAAATCCATCCAATATGCCCGTCTTGGGAGCTATCCTCGGCTCGAAGCTTATGCTCTCGCCAGTATCGGTGACTTATATCGTGACGTAGATGCTGCCGAAGAGGCGCTGGAGGCCTACCGCCAATCTCGTCCCATCGCCTTGCGCATTAGCGACCGGTCCCTGCTCTTCTACCTGGACTTAATGGAGGCGGCCCTGGTGCGGGCGGCCGGCCAGTTTGAACGTGCCGGGCAATTACTCAAAACCGCCCAACGCGCTTTTCAAATCAGCCAGTCCGCCAGCCAAGAGGCACTCTTCCATCTCGAGCGAGGGCGTTTGCTCGTTGAACAGCATCGATGTGACGAGGCTTTAGGCGACCTGCGCCAGAGTGTCGCTTTCTACGACCGCCAGGGGCACAGCGCCGACGGTCTTTCTGCTCATTTGTATCTAGCCGTCGCAGAATTTGAAGCTGGAGATCACGGCACTGCCTGGGAGTTGTTACATGGATTACAAACCGCCTCAGTTCTCCCCGACACCCATTACGCCGTCGCAGTATGCGGGCACCGCCTTCATTCCAGGCTGGAAACGATGCTCAAAGACGTCGAATTTGAACAAGCTGCTTCGGTCATTCTTCGCCAGGTCGAACGCTTAGAACGCCGCCTTCCTGCCATCCGCCGGGTTCTGCGCCGCCAGGTGCAAACCGTACCGCTTGGCCCACCCAAATTAATCATCCACACCCTGGGAAAAATCCAGGTGCGCGTCAATGGGAAAGCGGTCACCCTCAGCGACTGGCAGGCCCAGACCGCCCGTGATTTATTCTTGCTGCTGGTAGCTCACCCAGAAGGATTGGAAAAAGAGGAAATTGGAGAAATTCTGTGGCCCGATTCGACCGATGCGGAATTAAAGTTGCGCTTCAAGAACAATATCTACCGCGTCCGGCGCGCCATCGGCAAAGAAGCCATCATCTTCGATATCGAATCTTACCGTTTCAACCGCGACCTGGATTACGAAGAAGACGCTGAGGCCTTCTTGCGAGAGATTGACATTGCCAGTCATGGCAATCTCGAGCACCGCATTTATCATTATCGCGCAGCGTTGAAATACTATAAAGGCGATTATTTGCCCGAGCTGTCTGGCTATTGGGTTATCACCCAGCGCCAGCAATTATATGAGGTCTTCCTGGATGCCTTACTCAAGGTAGCCGAGTTGGAAATCCAGGCCCGCCAGTTTGATACCGCTTTGAATCATGCCCAAAAAGCTCTGGCTGAAGACAAGTGTCTTGAGACAGCCCATCGCCTGGCCATGCGCGCATACGCTGGACTGGGCAATCGCGCCGGGATCATGCGCCAGTACGAAACCTGCTGCCAGGCGCTGGAAGAAGAATTCCACGCCAAACCTTCCGAACAAACCCGTCAACTATATACGATCCTCACAAAATGAACCCTTAGATTGAGGAGGGCCCCGAATTTATGTGCTCCCCTCCTCCTCTGCCTGGGCGGCAGTTACTATATAATAGTGAAGCATCTGCGTAGCGTTCATTTACCCGCTAAGATTTGTTTTTCGTAACAGCCCAGCCGGGGGCGAATTTGAGATGTCAGTGAGAGGCTTTACGCCCCACAAACCCCTCAAACCCGGGAACTTCCTTCGACCTCTAAGTAGTTATTGTTTTTCTTTTCCCCATTAAAGATTTTCTAATCTAATTTTAATCTTAAATAAGCCGTTTTTAGCCAAAAAGGCATTAAAACGGGCTTCTATGAAGCCTGTTATGAAGCCTACCCTTTGGTACGATAGAAGAAATCGGAACAGCAAAATTGTTCGCTTCAGTGGCTCCCCTGGCCCACCCGAACGAACAATAGCGAAAAAAATTCTCGGGAGGAATTGAAAATGAAAACCATCGTTCGTGAAATGACCATCGCTTCGGGCAAACTCGGCTCCAGCAAAGTCCGCCTCGTCATCATGCTCGTCACCTTAGGCCTGTTCATCCTCGGCGCGGGTGCCCCGGATGACAGTGGTGGTTTCATCCGCTAATCAATGCTTCTACTCCTTGCCGCTGCACTGGTAGGGCTTGCGGCCGGTTGGCTTCGCGCCCGCATCCAGCATCGCCCTTACCCCACCGTCACGCTGCGCCATCCCTGGTTAGTTTTTCTGGCATTCTTACCGCAGTGGTTGGCTTTTGGCCTGCAAGTAACGCGAGAACACATCTCCACCCCCTGGGCCTCGGCAGCGCTGATTTCATCGCAGATCTTACTTCTGATTTTTGTATGGTTCAACCGCTCACACCCGGCATTCTGGCTGCTGGGACTGGGCTTGCTCCTTAACTTCTTTGTCATTGTCCTCAACGGCGGGTTGATGCCCATCAGCCCCGAGACCGTCCACCAGCTTTACCCCACTGCACTGGCAAGCGAATGGCAGATCGGTAGCCGGCTCGGAACCGGAAAAGATATCGTCCTCACCGTTGAACAGACTCGCCTGTGGTTCCTATCGGATCGTTTCCTCACTCCACCGGCCCTGAATTACCAGGCCGCTTTCAGCCTGGGGGATGTACTGATCGCACTTGGAGCTTGTTGGTTGTTATATGCGCCGGGGAAAAACCCCGAACGCGAAGGAGAGGTATCATGGTTACTCGTTTCCAGGAAAGCAAATTGACCGGCCCGGCGGTTACCCGCCCCAGCCAGGAAGTCAGCCGCATTCTCACCGCCGCAGTCATCAGCGCGCAATTTCGCCAGATGCTGCTAAATAATCCGGATAAGGCCATTGCCGCCGGATTCGGTGGTGAGTCCTTCCATCTTCCTCGTGAAGAGAAGACCCGCCTGGCTTCCATCCGCGCCACCTCGCTCGCCGATTTTGCCTCCCAGGTGCGCGCCATGGATTCTGGTTACCAGTCTTCTTCTTTAGGCATTGGGGATTAAGCAGCTTCGCCGTATTCCTTGCTACCCATCTTAATGCCGCTAACATGCCTCCACTTGCCAGGGGGAACATTATGACTACAGGAAACTTACAGGCCTTGCCGAAAATCAACTCTCTCTATCCTGGGATTAGTTCCACATCTCAGGACAAGATGCACGATTTATTTAATTTGAGTCGTCAATTGGTCGCCACCAACCGGCTCGATATCTTACTGGAAACCGTTGCCCGTTATACCGCCGAAATCATCGGGGGCCAATACTGTCGCATCATCACCCTGGAAAGCGACGGATCCCTGGTCAGCCAGGCTGTATATTTCAGCCCAGCGATGCCCATCAAGTGGCAGGAACGTCTACGCGATTTGCCCCTCTCCCAATCCTACCTCAAACGGGTGGCCACAGGAAAAAACACCATCCTGCTACGCAAGGACAGCTCTGGCCTCAATTACTGGCAGCGTCAGGACCTGGGCCTGCACTTATTTGAATCTCTGTGCTTGATGCCCATGCACGTTGATGATGAAGCGGTCGGCTTATTAATCCTTGGCGACAGCCTGAAACTGGAAGGTGA
>JAEXTI010000134.1 GCA_023406965.1 Chloroflexota bacterium | reverse complement strand
TGTTGTTCCCGGCCCAGCCGGTTCCCCAACTATTGCGTACCAAGAAGACTCCTCCGCCGGGGGCGGTGGCATCCTGTTCATAGCCCACCATACACATGGCATGACCGCCTTCTTTGTGATCGGTGGGCAGCGGCAGACGGATGTCGCCGGTCGAGCGGGCGGGTTCGGAGAACCAGTAGGTGTAAACGGGGACGGCAAAGGCCACCGGGCGTTCCTCCGCCAGCACTTCGCGGATCGAATCCACCCAGGTAGAGGTAATTTTTTGCGTATCGGTGATCTTGTAGGGCAAGGCCTTGCTGCGTGCATCGGGCGGTGGCGGGTCCTGACCGATGTTTCCAGGAATGGGGGTGGGAACATAAGGCCAGACGGTTTCGGGGCAAATTCCATCGGATTTGAGCAGGCCCATAGCCAGGTGAACATAGGTGCCTTCTCCAGGGTAGCCGTCGTGTTGTTTGGCATTCCAGTAGAGGAACTGCTCGGAAAGATCGCCCTGGGTGGATTGCTGGCCCAGGAGCATTTCACGCACGGCAGTGCAAGCAAAGGCGACACAACTCCCGCGTTGGCCCTGGTTGCGAACGCCAGGCAACCGGCCGTGCAAGTCAACGGCGGGGGGTAAAGGGGCAAAGCGAGCCGGCTCTTCGCCGGGGGGCTCGGTTGGAGGCTCGTCCAGGGCACCCAGCCCGTGACGGTCGATATCACCGGGGGCAAAGGACACGCTGGGCGGTAGGGCGGCCTGGGCCAGCTCGACCAGGCGGGTCATTTCGGCTTCGTCCAGCCCGGTGAATCCGGCCAGACCGGCCAGGCCGTCTTCCTGGACGGCGGCTCCGGCCAGTTCTTCAGCGGTTGTAATCCACAACTCCGCCAATTTGGCAGCCACATTTGCCGGAAAACCGGCTACGGAAGTGAGGGGAATGCCTTTTTTCTCAGCCACGACCAACCTCCATTATCGGGGGAACAATGCAACGTGTTGATTAATCCGGGTAACTTTCGCCTCTGGCTGAACAGTTACTAATCCGGTTGTAGATCGCCTTCGCGCAAACGAACAGCAGGGTCGCCGAGGACGACGTAGCCTTCTGCGTCATTACGCTCAATCCAATCATAGGTGAGTTTATCGTCTCCAATCGGTTCGCCGGAGCGAATGGCTTCCAGCGTGTTCACCAAATCGGTAGATAGTGTGGCGTACTTTTCGTTAAAACCTTTCATAGCGAAGGCAACGGGCAGCCCGCCGAGGATGCCGGAAATGGCTTCGCGGAAAGCACCGATTTGCCGCCCGGCTTGAAGGGTGGATATGGAATAGCCCCAGGCCCGTTCCACATGGCCGATGACAGCCAGGGCGGAGCCATTGGGGTGGCTGAGCAGGGCTTTCGGCAACGCCGCCAGAAAGGGCTTGCCGGCGATTCGCTTGGGTTTCTTGCCTGTGCCATAGATAAAGCGATCTGTGGCGGGTGTGCCGCCTCCATAACAGGCAAAATGGAAGGCGACCATCCCCTGAAGACGGGCGTTCGCGGGAACATCATCGACAGAGAAGTAATGTTTGGGGGAAATGGTGCCAAAGCCAGTCCAATCCTGGCACAGCAATGCGCCCTGGATGCGGGGCTGGTTGGGGTCGCCGGGGGGCATGCCCATGCCGTGAGTGGCGGAAAAGAGGAAGGCAGGCGGCTTTACGCCGGCAGGCGCAGCAAAGAGATCGGTCAAGGCGGCTTTTTTGGCTTCGGGACCCCAGAACACGCTTGTGGTGTACCCGGCTTCGGCGGCGATGCCGGGTACAGCAGGTTCGGTTCCCTGAGCCGGTTCGCCATCCACCAGCGGGCGGACGAGCTGATCGGCGCTCAACTGGGTGGCGCGATCGAGCTGGTGGCGGGTGCCGAAGAAAGCGGCCCGACGCGCGTTCGGTACCGTAGGGCTGGTTTCGTACTGGATTACCGATTGGGCATAACGAGCGTATTCGTCGGGATGGTCGAAGTGGATGCGACCCACATAATAATCCACATCCAGGAGGTGACCAAAGGAGAAGGGGATTTGCTCAGGGCTGCCGACCAAGAGGAGGTAGTAGGGAATCTTGCGCGGGTTGCGGTTGGTCAGGCCGGCGCCAACCTGATGGCGGCCCAGCCAATCTTTGAAGCGCTCGCCGGGGCGATATTCCAGCATTTTCACCTTGGCCATGTTGCCCACCTGAGCAGCGCGATGGTCGATGAGCGGTTGGAGGGCTTGCTTCACCGCATCGCTCTCCGCCTGATGAAAGACGATGCCCCAGCCGGTGTGGACCAAATCCGTTTCTTGGGCCAGGCCAAGGCCTTGACCGAAATCAATCGAGAGTAAATCGCTGAGGAAATCTTTAAAGCGCTGAATGACGTCGGGTTCGACGGGTTCGCCTTTGGCCAGCCGCGCGGCGCGTTTGAGGGTCATCGGTCCCATCAGGTATTGACCTGTGGTGGCATCGATCCCATTCAGGTAGATCTTTTTCGATGGGGCCATATCCATCCTTTCGCGAATTGTTCCGATGTTAAAAGCGGCGAGTAATTATGAACTGGAGCAATAAACAATTCTTATTTTAGATCGTTTAGATAGGATTTACAAGGGCGTGAAATTCGTCGGAAGCTGAAGATGCGAATTTGATTCGGGAATTATCCTCGCGATCTAAGCATATAACTCAATAGAATACAAATAGTCTCATTAAGAGTTTGATTAAAAAATGGCAAGAGTACTTGAATTCCTGCCATTTCATGCTATTATATTTGAAGACGTAACGCTGGGTGCCCCCCTCATCCAGCGTTGCGCCTTTTTTATTACAGAATTTGTACAGTTTCTAAAAAAGAGGTCTGGCAAGGGTTTGTCCTTTGCCAGACCTCTTTTTGGGCTTCTGTTACTCTTTTATTCGTTACACACAAGTTCGCACTTGAGCGGTTGACCAGAGGTGACCAACTTCTTCCATTCAATGTTCAGCGCCTCACCGGTCAAATCGGTTTGAATGTGATCGCCCAGTGAACTCCAGGCATATTCAGTGATGTTGCCCCCTGCCTTGCCAATGGAGCCGCAACCGAGCTTGAGGAACCATTCGCCGGGTGTGGTGGAGTTAATGTTGGACGGCGCATCGTAAATCAGGCTGCCCTGACGGTTGATCCAACCGGCAATCTCTTGCAGGGCGTAGTCATCCGCGAGGATGTAACCATCCTTTTCAATGTCCAGGGATGCGAGGCGGCGCCAGAAGGCAGCCACAGGTTTTCCAGTGCGGTCTAGCTTGAATGAGCGGGCCAGCGCATCGGTGGCAGGCTGGTCTCCGGCGGCCGGGTAGATGGGCACAAAGGACAGAACCGACTGGTTTTCTGATTTAAAAAGCATGCCTACCCAGACAGATTTGAGAACGGGTCGTTCAGCTTCCAGATTATCAACTTGAATCAAAATCACCCGGTTGTTGCGGGCGTTTTGTTTGGCAGCTTGATCGGAACGAGCCAACGTGCTGGTCAAATTGGCTGTGCGAAACCCCAGAAATGTAAAAATGCAGAAAATGAGAAACATGAATGAAATCAGGGATGATCGCCTCATATTAATCCTCTTATTCTATGGGTGATATTTTGTAAAAATGTCGGCTTTGGCCCGCCCGGGTTTGAGCGGCGTGCTGAGATATAGATTATGTTCAACGAAGGATTGAAAGGTGGTGAAGAACGGATGCAGGCTGCCGTCTGGATTGAGAAGGGCCAGATCTCCGGCGCCGGTTTCGTTCAGGCTTTGCAGGATGGCGGTGCCGATGTACAACTGGGAGCGGATCTGTTTGTAAGCGCGGGCCAACCAATCCTGCTGCTGATCACGGTTGAGGCCGCCTGGGATGCTCAAGTGGGTGATCCACAACATCCCGTCGGTGTGGCCGTTCGAGGACATCACCTGACGAACCTCTTCGTAGTAGCGCAGATTTTGGCAACCGGTCGGTGAATCGATGGGTTCGCCGGACACACTAGTGTAGTTCAAACTGATGATTCTCAAGCTAGATTTCGCGCCGGCAGCGTATAGCCCACTGAGGTATTGCAAGGCGTCATAATCAGCCGAGCAGGGGTTCAATCCGCCTGCCACCATCCAAACTTGCCTGCCCGCAGCCGCCAGAGAGGATTGGACGGCCTGTGACAGGGCCAGGTAATTGGCGGGGTTGGGGGCTGCCTGCCAGCCCTGGGCCGTGTTGGCAGCGGGAAACAGCTCGATGGCCTGCACCGTAGCAGGGTAACGGTTGGCGAGCATGACGGCAAAGCGCGCCGCAGCCTCGCGGTCGGGCCCGCCTTCTGTCAGGCTCCACGAGGGGGCGGCGGTCAAGCTGATGAGCACTGCGGCGCCCTGGTTGGCTGCCGCCGCCATGGTTGCATCCAGGGTCTTCCAATCTGCTGCAAAGCCGGGAGCAGGCTCATAGGCATCCCAGCGAACCACCACCCGCAACCAATCCGGTCTGAGGAGCGGCAAAATATTGAGGGCCGCATTTAGATCGGGGCGGGTGATGTCAATGTTGGTGCCAACCCCGAACTCGGGGGTTCCTGGGACACCTCGGGCGGCGTGAACCGGCGAGACGGCGCATAACAGCACCATCACCAGTGTCACAGCCCAAGCTATCCGCAGCGATAAACGGTAAGACATGATTACCCCACTGTTCCGACGAGGAAATAGAGAACGTAACCGGTCACTAAACCGGCCAGGATGCTGGTGAGCAGGGCGCCGCCCAGCAACACCCATTCACCTTTGTGTAGTTTGCCGACCGTTTTTTGGAAGGCAGTGCAGGCCCGGGCAGATTTGCCGAGGATGAGGATGACTACATCGTAAAAATATAATTCAATTCGATAAGCAAGACTTTGCTGCATTCCTAACCTCCTTCTCAACGAGATCCAACGGTTTTGGTGATTTTTCCATTTGCGTCGGCGGTAACACGGACTACGACCGGCATGCTTTTTCCATCAGCGGTGGCAGCTTTGCCACGAAAAGTGACCTGGTACATGCCGCCAGCTTGAGCTGTGACCTTCGGATTCACCCCTTTGACAGCGGGGTATTGGCGGTATATTTGCGTACAGATGGCGGCGAGGGCTTTGGGGTCCATGAGGCCTCGATTAGTGGATGCGGCGGCGCATGAAGGCGGGTAAATCCTGGTTGCCAGAGGCGACCACTTCGCTGGCATGATCTTCGACACGGCCGGCAGAAACCAGGACAGGTTCTTGCACTTTGACCGGGCGCGGCGAGAATGGCGAGCGAGCATCCATGGGGGTGGCTCCCAGACCGGTGATGAGCAGGATGACCTGGACACGGTTGGTCATACGCGGATCGGTGATCACGCCGGGGATGATCTCGGCCCGGTTGTGGGTCTGGTCTTGCAGGTGCTGCATGGCGTCGACCATTTCCAGGAAGGTCAAGTCATTGCCGCCAGTGAAGTTGGCTACAATCGCCGAAGCTTCTTCGATAGAGATGGCTTCGAGCATGGGGTGGTGGAGGGCGTGTTCGATGGCTTTGCGGGCTTTTTGTTCCCCGCTGCCGATGCCGATGGAGAGGAGCGAGCCGCCGCCCATTTTCATAACCGAGCGGACGTGGGCAAAATCGACGTTGATCATGCCGGGTTGGGTGATGATTTCGGAGATGCCTTGCACGCCCTGGCGCAGTACATCATCGGCAAGACGCAAGGCCATGTCGAGGGTGGTGTTGGGTGGGGCTACCTTGAGCAATTGATCATTGGGCACGGTGACCAGGGTGTCGGCATAGGGCTGGAGTTTGGACATGCCTTCGCGGGCGTTGCGCTGGCGACGGCCCATCTCAAAGGTGAAAGGCATGGTGACGATGGCGACGGTCACCGCGCCGACCTCGCGAGCAGCGCGAGCAGCCACCGGGATGGAGCCGGTGCCTGTGCCGCCGCCCATTCCTGCGGTGAGGAAGACCATGTCGGCGCCGCGAAGCACCTCACAGAGATCTTTGAAGCTCTCTTCGGCTGCTTCTTCGCCGCGGCGCGGGTCGCCACCAGCGCCCAGTCCGCGCGTGGTGCGCGGGCCGAGGGCCAGCTTGGTGGGGGCCAGGCTTTGATTGAGCGCCTGCAGATCGGTGTTGGCAGCAATAAATTCCACGCCCTTCAAGC
>JAEXTI010000132.1 GCA_023406965.1 Chloroflexota bacterium | reverse complement strand
CGCGGCCCCCCCCACCCCCCACCCCCAAAAAAATGCGGATCTCACCACGCCGATTCCCAATGAACCACAATTCTTCAGGAGTGGTGGTGATGAGTTTTACTATGCCAATTCCCAATGAACCCGAACGACCTTTTCCCGAAGTTGGGAAAGTTACCCGATTTGAACAGGTCTTTTCCCCTTGGTCGCGCGTAGACAAAAAAAGACCCGCGCAAAGGCGCGGGTTGTGGCATCTTACTTGATAGACGTGTTTATTCGCTGGTAGCGGGCTTGGGAGCAGACTCCATCGTCGAAGACGTGGATGTTGAGGAGGAGTCAGACGTGCCGGACGGCTCGCTTGCCGACTTGCCTTCCCCGTGGCTAGCGCTGCTCCGCGCTCCAGACGGGCTCTTGTGGTCGGTGGCATAGAACCCCGATCCTTTGAACACAATGCCAACCGGCTGGTAGACTTTGCGCAGGCTCTTCTTGCCGCATTCGGGGCAACGAGTCAGGGGGGCATCGCTAAATTTTTGCGTCTGTTCGAATTGGACGCCACAACTTTCACACCGATAGGTATAAATGGGCATAACAGGTACCTCTCACTGAAAAAATAGTTCCCTTCAGCGTCACCTATTATACGCCTTTTCGATCAACTTTGCCAAGGTTCACAAAAATGTCAGGTTGTGATATACTTGGCCGGCTTGCCAACGGGCAGGCAATCTAATCTACACGCTGCCGCATCGCTCCTGCGTGCCACTTTGTGGTGAGGGAGCAGCAGGTCGGCAGCGAACGAATAACGCAAAGGAGCATTTGAATAGTATGGCAACAGTGATCTCCATGAAAGCATTATTGGAGAGCGGCGTTCATTTTGGACACCGCACCAACAAATGGAACCCCCGCATGCGCCCGTACATCTTTACCGAGCGCAACGGCATCCATATCATCGACCTCCAGCAAACCGTCAAAGCCCTGAATACAGCCTATTCCGTCATTCGCGACACGGTCGCGCAAGGCGGTTCTGTGCTGTTTGTCGGGACCAAGCGCCAGGCCCAGGAAACCGTCAAGGAAGAGGCCGTCCGCTGCGGCATGCCCTACGTCACCGAACGCTGGATGGGTGGCATCCTCACCAACTGGATCACCATGTTCCAACGAATTATGGAAATGGAGCGCATGGAAAAAATGCGCGACACGGGCGAAATCAATCGTCTGACCAAAAAAGAAGGCCTGCTCATCCAACGCGAAATCGACCGCCTCCTGGTTCGCCTCAGCGGTATTCGCCAGATGCGCAAACTGCCCGAACTGCTGTTCGTCGTCGATGTGACCCGCGAAGACACCGCCATCCGCGAAGCCAACAAGCTGGGCATCCCCGTCATCGCCCTCGTTGACACCAACTGCGACCCCTCCGGCATTGACTATGTCATCCCCTCCAACGACGATGCCATCCGCGCCATTAAGCTGCTGGTGGGCAAAGTTGCCGACGCTGTCCTCGAAGGCATGGCCTACCGCAAGGACACCGGCATGGAAATGGTGGAAGACACTACAGTCAACGTGAGCCTTCCGGAAGACTCGGCTTTGGAGGAGAAAGACCTCCTGGGTGAAGCCACCCTGGCAAAGCTGAGCGACTCCCGCCAGGTGGCGGACGCGGCTGAGGCTGACGAGGCAGAATAAAGACGAAACCAACGAAACGCCCAACCGGGCGTTTCGGATGAAACCGCAGCGAAAGGAAAGAACCTATGGCAATTACTACTGAACAGATTAAGCAGCTCCGCGAAGCTACTGGAGCAGGTATTTTGGACTGTCGCAAGGCTCTCGAACAGGCCGACGGCAACTATGAAAAAGCGGTCGACTTCCTGCGTGAGAAAGGCCTGGCTCAGGCCGCCAAGCGCTCTGACCGGGCAGCCTCCGAAGGTATCATCGAAGTTTACTCGCACGGCAAAGGCCGCGTGGCCGTCGTCGTTGAGTTGAACTGCGAGAGCGATTTCGTCGCTCGCGAAGAATCCTTCCGCAACCTGGCCCACGAACTGGCCCTGCAGGTTGCCGCTTCTGCTCCCCGCTGGGTCAAAGAAGAGGATATCCCCGCCGATGTGCTCCAGCGCGAGACCGATATCGCCACCGCCCGTGCCCGTGAAGAGGGCAAGGCCGAGGCTGTTCTCCCGCGCATCGTCGAAGGCGCCATCAAGAAATTCAAGGACGAGAACGTCCTCATGCGCCAGAAGTACATCCGCGACGAGAGCATCACCATCCAGGACCTTTTCAATGGCGTGGTCGTCGCCCTCAAAGAGAACATTGTGGTCCGGCGGTTCGTCCGCTGGGAGTTGGGCGAAGCGTCTAACTAACCATCAAAGGCCAACCTTCGGGTTGGCCTTTTTTCTAAGTGTATACCGGAAAAACCCTAAGGGTCTTCAAGACCCTTAGGGTTTGAGAAGGAAATGTGGAAGGGAGCAAAGATGGAAGGATTAAAATACCACCGTATTCTACTCAAACTCAGCGGTGAAGCATTGGCCGGTGAAAATGGTTTTGGCATTGACCCGCAGCGAGCGTTAGATATTTCCCGCCGCGTGAAAGAAGTGCGCGAGATGGGCGTGGACGTGGCGATTGTAATTGGCGCGGGCAACCTCTGGCGGGGGCGTGTGGGTCAAAACCAGGGCATGAACCAGGCCACCGCCGACTACATGGGCATGCTCGCTACCGTCATGAATGCGATGGCCCTCATGGACGCCCTCGAGAACCTGGACGTGGTTACCCGCGTGCAGTCGGCTATTGAAATGCATTCCGTCGCTGAGCCTTATATTCGCCGGCGCGCCATCCGCCATCTGGAGAAAGGCCGTGTGGTCATCCTGGGCGGTGGTACGGGCAACCCTTACTTCACTACCGACACCGCTGCCGCCTTGCGAGCCACCGAGTTGGGTTGCGATATTCTGATCAAGGCCACCAAAGTTGACGGCGTTTATGACAGCGACCCGAAGAAGAATCCCAACGCCAAGCGCTTTGACCGCCTGACTTATATGGATGCCATCAGCCAGCGTCTGGCGGTGATGGACAGCACCGCCTTGACCTTCTGCATGGACAACAAAATGCCCATCCTGGTGCTCAATTTGTGGGACGAGTCCGCCCTCAAGCGCGCCTTGATGGGTGGGGCGGAAGGTACACTCGTCAGCGGAGATTAGCTGCACTTTTGGGAACTGGATCGGGACTTGTCAGGAGGAACGCCACAATGTCTCGATTGTTTGTGCTGATTCTGGTGGTGACCTTGACTAGTGCCTGTGGCCCTGTTTATTCTGATGAGCTGAGCGGCACTTCCTGGTACGCTGTTCAAATTGGGGATTTGATGCCGGCGGAGGATATTCGCTCAACGATTTCCTTTACGGATGGCAAGTTCACGGGCAAAGGCGCTTGTAACACAATTGACGGAAACTACATCACAGGGAATCAAAAGCTGCATCTCAATGTTTTCATCACCCTGGTGAATTGCATTGAAGGCATGGAGCAAGAAAAAGCCTTCACCGAAGCGTTAACATTGACGACCGCCTACCGAGTTGAAGGGCAACAACTATATCTGTTAGATGCTGAAGGCCAGACCCAGGTCGAGATGGCGCCCATCAACCCCGCCCAGATTAGCGGGCCGACCTGGCAACTTGCTCAGATCAACAACCAGGGGGCAGTCTCCAGCCTGCCGGCGGGCGTTGAAATCAGCGCCCAATTTGTAGATAATCGCGTTTCTGGTAGCGCAGGCTGCAACCAATACTTCGCCGACTATCAATTAATCGGCGACCGGTTGAGCTTTAATGGGATTGGCAGCACCAAGATGTTCTGCGGCGAGCCGGAAGGGGTGATGGAGCAGGAAGCCCTGTTCTTGCAAGCGCTGGAGAAAGCGGCTCGCTTTGAAATCCGCGAGCAGTCGTTGAAGGTCTTCGATGCGGAGGGGGGCGAGCTGCTGCAATTTTCTGCCGTAAAGTAGTTGTAATCGATCGGCTGCCTGGTGTAGGTCGGCTTGAGCGGTTTTCTCTAAGACCTTGGGGTTATTCAACCTTAGCGAAAGCCGACATCTTTTGTCTCAGGGCAAGATCCCCGAAGTCGTAGTGTGTCGGTTTTCGCTGGCAGCATGCAAGGAAACCTGAGTGGGCAATCCGCTCAACCCGACCTACAAAGCTGACAATCGCTTCTTAACCTTACCCTTGACAGTCCGTCCTTTTAAAAGATAATAGGGTCATCTGAACATTGAATTGCTGTGACGGAGGAAAGTAGGCTGGCGAAAGCCGCCAGAGAGATGGGCGCACAGGCTGCGACGCCCATCCGGTGGAAACCGGTCGAAGTTCCCTCCCGAGCCGTCCAGGGGAACATCCCCCAGCGGGATCTGTAGTCTGGATCGCGCGCCCGGCGTTATCGGGGCAGCCAATCGCCGCTTTTCATGAGCGAGCCGTTGGATGAAGCGGGTCGGAGAATGCCTCCGGCCAAGTTGGGTGGTACCGCGGGTTTTCAACTCCCGTCCCAGTTGGGACGGGAGTTTTTGTGTCTATCGAACCGCAAGGGTAACTACTGAGGCACTTTCCCAAAAGGGCTGAGCAAGTAACCCGCAAGGTTGATTTACAGAAGGAGAACGTTATGGATGAATTAAAAGAGCTCGAAATCACCCGCCAACAGGGCCTGGAAGCCCTGGCGGGCGTGCAGGACGAGGCCGCGCTGGAAGCCTGGCGCATTGCGCACCTGGGCCGCAGCGCCCCGGTGATGCAGGCCTTCACTCGTCTGGGGCAGGCCCCCAAAGAGCTGCGCCCGCAGCTTGGCCAGGCTGCCAACCAGGTGAAACAAGCCTTGGAAGGGGCCTTCGCCGAAAAGACTGCCGCTATCCGTGAGGCCGCTTTGGCCCGTTCGCTGGAAAGCGATCAACTGGACGTGACGCTGCCCGGTCGCCGTCCCACCCGCGGGCGGCTGCACCCGGCCACGCTGAACTTGCGCCGCATCCAGGCCATCTTGGCTGACATGGGCTTCCAGGTGTACACCTCGCGCGAGGTGGAGCTGGATGAGTATAACTTCCAGTTGCTCAACATCCCGCCTTCCCACCCGGCCCGCGAGATGCAGGACACCTTCTATGTTGAGTCTCCTCAGAACGACGGCGACTACTCGGTTGTCTTACGCACGCACACCTCGCCCGGCCAGATTCGCGCCATGCGCGAGTTTTCGGCCACCAACCCCGAGAATCCGCCCGCCATTCGCATCGCTCTGCCCGGTATGGTGTATCGCTACGAGCAGATCACGGCGCGCTCGGAAGTGCAGTTCAACCAGATGGAAGGGCTGGTGGTGGGTGAGAACATCACCTTCGGCGACTTGAAGGGCACCCTCTCTGACTTTGTGCGGCGCATGTTCGGCCAAAACGCCCGCACCCGCTTCCGCTCCGACTACTTCCCCTTCACCGAACCTTCGGCGGAGATGGACGTGGAATGCTTCGTCTGCGGCGGCAAGGGCTGCCCGGTGTGCAAGAAGTCCGGCTGGCTCGAGATTCTCGGCTGCGGCATGGTACACCCGGTGGTGCTCAAAAACGGCGGCTACGACCCGGCTCGCTATACGGGCTTCGCCTTCGGCATGGGACCCGAACGCCAGGTCATGCTGCGCCACAAGATTAACGATATTCGCTACTTCTGGGGAAACGACATTCGTTTCCTGGAACAATTCTAGGAGGCCGCTATGAAAATTTCAATTGGTTGGCTGTCCGATTTCATCGATCTGAGCGGCCTTTCGGTGGTGGAGATTGCCCACAAAATCACGATGGCCGGCATGGAGGTGGAAGACATCCTCTTCGCCGGGCTGCCTTTGCCTACCAGCGAGGACCACGGCTTCAAAGTCAGCGGCATTGAATGGGACCCGCAGAAGATAGTGGTGGCCGAGATTACCGCCGTCAACCCGCATCCCAACGCCGACCGCCTGACTCTGTGCGACCTCTATGATGGCGTGGATCATCATGTCGTTCTCACCGGTGCGCCGAACCTGTTCGACTACAAGGGCAAGGGCCCCCTGGCGAAATCGCTCAAGGTGGCTTACGCCAAGGAAGGCGCGCGCATCTACGACGGGCATGCCGACGGGTTGGTGCTGACTACCCTCAAGCGCTCCAAAATCCGCGGCGTCGATTCCTACTCGATGGTCTGTTCGGAAAAAGAATTGGGCATCAGCGACGAGCACGATGGCGTGATCATCCTGGATGATGACGCCGTGCCCGGCACGCCCCTGGTAGATTACATGGGCGATGCCGTGCTGGAGGTGAAGATCAACCCCAACATGGCCCGCAACACCAGCATCCTGGGTGTGGCCCGCGAGCTTTCCGCCCTCACCGGGCGGACTTTGCGCAAGCCGGACTATGCCCTGGAGACCGCGGGCGAGTCGATTGAAGGCAAGGTCAAGATTGAGATCGCCGAGCCGTCCCTCAACCCGCGCTTCACCCTGGGGCTCATCCGGGGCGTGAAGATGGGCGCCAGCCCTTACTGGGTGCAGCGCCGCCTGCGTTTGTGCGGTGTGCGCGCCATCAGCAACGTGGTCGACGCCACCAACTACACCATGATCGAAATCGGCGAGCCGCTGCACGCCTTCGATTATTCCGTGCTGACCAAGCGCGCCGGAAAGGCTCCCGTGGTCATCTCGACGCGCACCGCCAAGCCCGGCGAAAAGCTGACCACCCTGGACGGCGTGGAGCGCAAGCTAACCCCCACCAACGTGCTGGTGTGCGACGCGCAGGGCGCGCTATCGCTGGCGGGTGTGATGGGCGGCGCGGAGAGCGAGATCAGCGACGCGACCACCGATATCCTTCTGGAGGCGGCGGCTTGGAACTTCATCAATATCCGCAAGACCGCCACTCAGCACGCCTTGCCCTCAGAGGCCTCTTACCGCTTCTCGCGCGGCGTTCACCCCGGCCTGGCCATCGACGGCCTGCGCCGCTGCCTGCGCTGGATGGCGGCCTGGAGCGGCGGCACGATTGCCCCTGGTATTGTCGATAATTACCCCCTGCCGCCCAAGGACTCCCTGGTGCAGATCACCGAGAAGGACGTGCGCCGGGCGCTGGGCATTGAAATTCCATTGGCCGAAATTCAAACCCTGCTCGAGCGACTCGAGTTCACCTGTGCCATCGAAGACGACACCCTGCGCGTGCAGGCCCCGCCCATCCGCATGGACATCGGCGAAGGCCTGGTGGGCGTGGCTGATGTGATGGAAGAAGTGGCCCGTCTGTACGGCTTCGACCGCATTCCCGAGTCGCGCCTGGCCGACCCCTTGCCCCCGCAGCGCGGCAACCCTTCGCTGGAACGCGAGGAGCAGGTGCGCGACGCGCTGGCTTCGCTGGGCATGCAGGAGATCATCACTCACCGCATGACTTCGCCAGAGAACGAGGCCCGCGTATTGCCCAAGGGTGGCGAAGCTCCCGCGCTGGAGTACGTCAAACTGGCCAATCCCATTGCTCCAGAAAAGCGCGTGCTGCGGCGCAGCCTGCTTTCTTCGGTGCTCAACGTGGTGGAACGCAACGCGCGCCTGGCCGATTCGCTGTCCATGTTCGAGGTAGGCGGGGTGTTCTTGCCTTCTGGCCAGCCTTTGCCTCTCGAGCCGCGCAAACTGGCCGTTGCCATGACCGGCAAGCGTTACACTCCCGCTTGGGACAGCCACCCCGCCGGGCAGGTGGACTTCTTCGACCTTAAGGGTCTCATCGAAGCCCTCATGGACGCCCTGCATGTGGCCGTCACCTTTGCTCCTGCCCAGCATCCCTCCTTCCACCCGGGCA
>JAEXTI010000126.1 GCA_023406965.1 Chloroflexota bacterium | reverse complement strand
CGCTTGCCCAGGTCAATCACCAGTTCCCCCACCTCAATCACCGGTTCGCTCACCGGCTGCGTCACATGTCGCATGGCTACGCGAATTCTCGCCAGCAGTTCACCAATCCCAAACGGCTTGGTCAGGTAATCATCTGCCCCTGCGTCCAGCGCCGCCACTTTGTCATCCTCGCGATCCCGCACCGATAAGATGATGATCGGCGTCGCCGACCACTCCCGCACCCGCCGCGTCACCTCCACTCCATCCATGTCCGGCAACCCCAGGTCCAGCACAATCAGGTCCGGCTTCCGCGCCAGCACCGCGTCCAGTCCCGCCTGCCCCGTTCCCGCTTCTATCACCTCGTGCCCGTGCCCAGTCAGCGACGTGCGCAAATACCGCCGGATAGCCCGTTCATCATCAATGACCAAAATCTTCAAACTGTTCTCGTCCATATCTCTCTTCTCCTCACTCTTGCGTCACCGGCAGCTCGATCACCAGCGTCGATCCCCCTCCAGGTCGCTCTTCTGCCCAAATCCGCCCGTCGTGCGCCTCAACAATCCCTCGGCAAATCGACAGGCCCAATCCCGTCCCGGGCATACCATCGTTCCGCTGCACCCGGAAAAACTTGCCAAATACCTTTTCGCGGTCCTCTGCCGGAATCCCCAATCCCCGATCGGAAACGCGCAAGGTCAGAAAATCTCCGTCTGCTTCTGCGCTCAACTCCAGAGGCGTCCCAGGCGGCGAGTATTTGATCGCATTATCGATCAGGTTATTCAGTACCTGCAAAATCAACACATAATCCACCCACAGCGAGGGCAGTCCCTCCGGAATCACGGTGACTACCTCGCGTCCGTTCAGCTTCCGGCTGCTTTGCCGCAGCGCCGTGCCGATCAAATCCTGCGCATCCACCTCAACGCGCTTCACCCGCAGCGAGCCCGCTTCCAGGCGAGTCATATTCAGCAAATTGCCCACGATCTGATTCAACCGTTCCGATTCTTCCCCCGCGTTTTCCAACAGATCGCGGCGCCCCTCATCATCCAGCACTACCGCGCCCTCTTCCGCCTCCTGCAGCGTGCTGATCGCCCCCGAAATGGTTGCCAGCGGTGTGCGCAAATCATGCGAGATCGAATTCAACAGCGCCGTTTGCAACTTTTCCGCCGTCTGCAACACAGCCGCCTGGCGGGCCTGCTCATTCAACTCCACCCGCTCGATACCCAGCGCTGCCAGGCTGGCAAACCCATCCAGCAGCTCGCGCTGGTCCGGCGACAGGTATTTCCCCGTTTCGCTGGGAGCCACCGCCAGCACTCCCACCGTCCCGTGATTGGTTTCCAGGGGCAGGTAGCATAGGGACGCGTCTGCCATCGTCTTCGTTCCCCGTCCCGCCGATTGTCCGTGCTCATACACCCATTTAGCGATCAACGGGCCGTTTTCCCCCGGGTTAAACCCCGGCGTTGCAATCATCACCGCCGGCACTCCCTCCACCGGCAGGAAAATCGCCACCTCGCCGCCAAATGTGTGGTGCACATGCCGCAGCAGCACCTCCAGCATTTCCTCCAACTCCAGCGCCACGGTCAAATCCCGACTCAAATCATTCAATGCGTCCGACTGCATTTCTCGCTCTCGGGCAGCTCGCACCTGCTCGCGCAGCAGCCGTTCCATCCGGCTAATCACCAACCCCACCGCCACCAACCCCAACAAGGTCAGCACGTGCTGGAGATCCACCATCCCAAAGCTCATCCGCTCTCCGCTGAAGAAATAGGCAAACGCCAGCGCGCTCCCTACCGCCGCCAGGATTGCCGGCCAGCGTCCCAGGAACATCGCCGTAATGACCACCGCCACCAGGAAAGGCGCCATCAATGCGGCGCTCTGTGCCAACGGTTGCGCCAGCAGCCCCAGGACAACCGCCAGGGCCACCGCCAGAGCAGCACCCACATAATTCCAAATTCCAGGCAGCGATTTCCACTCGACGGGTTGCCAACCGGGAATCCCTTCCACTGCGCCATTCACCACAAAAACGTCGATATCCCCGCTCAGCCGTACAATCCGCTCCAGCATCGACCCGCGCAGCGCGTCGTACCAGCGTGGGCGCATGGGTTTTCCGACCACCAGTCGGGTCACCTTCTCTCGCCGCGCAAACTCGATCAACGTATCCGCCACCCGCGCGCCGGTCAGCGTCTCCACCTTGGCGCCCAGCTCTTCCGCCACGTGCAGCGTTTTCAGCAGCCGTCCGCGCTGTTCGCTGCTCATCAACAAATGCTCCGGTGTTTCCACGAACACCACAAACCATTCGGCATTAAAATCATCCGCCAGCCGCCGCCCGGCCCGCACCAATTGCGCCCCCATCGGATGCGAGCTCACGCACACCGCCACCCGCTCGGCCACAGCCGGCTTGGACCCCGCGCTTTCCAAAACCATGCGTTGATCTTCCACCGTCTCCGCGGCCCGCCGCAAGGTCAGCTCGCGCAGCGCCGTCAGCGTGCTCTTGCGCAAAAACGGCTCCACCGCCTCCGGCGATTCAGCGTGCAAATCCACCTTGCCTTCCTGAATGCGCTGCAAGAGCTCTTCCGGCGGCAAATCCACCACCTCAAATTCCGCCGCCTGGTCCAAAAGCAAGTCCGGCACCGTCTCTTCCACCACCAGCCCGGTAATTTCGCGTACCTTGTCCACCAGGCTGCCCAACTGCCTCACCTCGCAGGTCGTATACACATCGATCCCCGCGTTGAGCATCTCCTCAACATCTTGCCAGCGCTGGTTGTGCCGCGCCCCAGGCGCATTGGTATGGGCCAGTTCATCCACCAGGGCCAACTGCGGTTTACGCGCCAGCACCGCATCCAGGTCCATCTCAAACAGCGGTCCTTCTGCCTCGCAATGAGCGCATGGAGGAAGAATTTCCAGCTTATCCAATAATGCCTCGGTGTCGGCTTGCCCGCGCGAGTTGATCCAGGCTACCACCACGTCCGCGCCTTGCGTCTTCCGGTGGAAAGCCGCCTCCACCATCGCGTAAGTCTTGCCCACGCCAGCCGAGTATCCAAGAAATATTTTTAATTTACCACGATCACGTTTGGGAACTGCCATGCGGCAATTATACATGGTTAACGATTTCAGGCAGGCTCATCGCCTGCCTGAAACCTTTCCCCAATAACCCGTTAACCTTTGGTCACTGGTATACGCTTTCCCATCACTTCCGGTCGGGGAGATTTGGGCAGAACGACCGTAATTTCCCTCTTCTTATAGGTCGCTGTGATCATGCCCTCTTCCGCCTCACAAGGTAATAAAACCTCTCGCCGGAAGGAACCGTAGGTCCGCTCAACGCGGTGATAACGGTTACCTTTCTCTTTAGGGTCGCCGCGCTTCCTCCGCTCCCTTCTCCCTTCGGGAGAAGGGCCGTGGATGAGGGCTTCCCCTACCCAGCCTTCACCGCGATCTTCTGCGGCTTCTTCTGCTCGGCCTTGGCCAGGTGCAAATACAGCACCCCGTTCTTCACCCGCGCTTCGATCTTCTCGCGGTCCACCTCATCCGAGAGCGCAAAGCTGCGCTGGAAATCGCCCTCGCCATACTCGGCATACGCCAGGTTCATCTTCTCGGGGCGGTCAAACACCGGGAAACCCTTGATGGTCAGCACGTTCTTCTCCAGAACGATGTCCACATTGTCTTCGC
>JAEXTI010000121.1 GCA_023406965.1 Chloroflexota bacterium | reverse complement strand
GCAACGAACGCCTGGCGGCGATCTTGGAACGCATGAAGCAATCCTGAGAGCTGCTTATTCAGGAGGAAAAGCGCATGGTCGATATTGAGAAAGCAAATGCAACCGTAGTAGAACGCATGATGGAAGCTCGCCCGGTGGTTACCGGAGTTGCCAAAGCGCTGGACGGCATCCCCGGCATGCGCGAGAACCTGCTGCTGCACGCCGGGCCGCCCGTCACCTGGGAGCGCATGGCTGGCCCCATGAAGGGTGCTATGGTGGGCGCGTTGATGTTTGAGGGCAAGGCCAAAAGCTGGGAGGAAGCCGAAGGCCTACTCACCTCTGGCAAAGTGACCTTTGAACCCTGCCATCATCATTCCTGCACCGGCCCCATGGCCGGGGTCATCTCGCCCTCCATGCTGGTTTATATCGTGGAGAACAAAACCCACGGCAACAAGGCCTATTCCAACCTGAACGAGGGCCGCGGCAAGGTGCTGCGCATGGGCGCCTACAGCCCCGACGTGCTGGAGCGCATGCATTGGATCAATGAAGTCTACGGCCCGTTGGTGGGCAAGGCCCTGGAGTTGATGGGCGGGCTGGATCTGCGCGTTCTGCTGGGCAAGGCCTTGCACATGGGCGACGACGGCCACAACCGTCTGGACGCCGCTTCGCTGTTCTACACCACCCTGCTGGCTCCATCGGTGGTGCGCGCCGCGTCCAACGCCGAGACAGCTGCCGAGGTGATCCGCTTCATGGGCGATAACGCCCTGACCACCTTGAACCAAACGATGGCCGGCTGCAAGACCATGACCGACGCCGGGCATAACGTGGAAGGCAGTACCATTGTCACCGTCATGGCCCGCAACGGCACCGATTTTGGCATTCGCGTCAGCGGCCTGGGCGACCAGTGGTTCACCGGCCCGGCGGGGCACGTCAAGGCGCTGTATTTCCCCGGTTTTAGCGAGAAAGATGCCAACCCCGATATCGGCGACAGCACCATCACCGAAACCGCCGGGATTGGCGGCTTTGCTATGGCGGCGGCCCCTGCCATCGTGACCTTCATCAGCGGCAAGCCCCAGGATGCCATCGACACCACCCTGGATATGTATGAAATTACTTACGCCGAACACAAGTATTTCACCATTCCCGCGTTGGATTTCCGCGGCACGCCCACCGGTATCGACATTCGCAAGGTGATCGAGAAGGGCATCCTCCCGCGGGTGAATACGGGCGTGGCCCACAAAGACCCCGGCGTGGGGCAGGTGGGCGCGGGCGTCGTCACGCCCCCCGCCAACATCTTCGAGGAGGCCTTGATTGCCTTCGCGCAAAAGTATGGGTATGAATAGATTCATGCCAAAGCAAGAGCAGTCATTGAGGGATCTCCCTCAACTTAGCGAAAAAAAACCACTTAATGCAAGGATGATGGAATGAATATTGTTGGTGAACATTTGTTTAGCGGCCCGCGTGACGAAGTGTACTGGATGCTTCAGGATCCAGAGGTGCTGGCTACGGCTTTGCCCACCATGCAATCCTTCACCAAGATCGACGATTCGCATTTTGAAGCTACCATCCACATTCGTGTGGGACCGGTGTCTGGAATGTTTCTGGGAAAGCTGGAGGTGATCGACGAAGTGGCCCCCGAGAAATGCACTTTGAACATGGAGGGCCGTGCCGGGCCGGCTTTTGCCGCCGGAACGCTGCATTTAACCTTTATTGAACAAGCGGCGGGCGGCACCCTGCTGAAATATCAGGGTGAAGCAAAATCTGAAGGCCCGCTGGCCAACGTGGCTCCCCGGATCGTTGACCGGGCAGCTCGCAGCCTGGTCAAGCAAGTTTTTATCGCACTCGATGCAAGACTGAAAGTCCGCATGGCCGAGAAAGCGGAACAGGTGACAACGTTAACCGGAGCAGGGCAGGACAACCGGCGGACGCCGGATTGACGCCAGGCGCAAATCTCCTGGCTGAAAAAGGTGTTGTAATGTATGCTGGTTGCCACGACTGATTTCCCAATGCTTTTATCAAATTCGGGGGAGTTCCTATCAAGTAGGGGAGAAGGATAGGGCCGCGAAAGGAGGTGTCTTGAGAGAGAGGACAATGTTTGGTTGGTTCATCGCAAGATAAACGCAGTCCGCGAAGTAATAGGAGAGTTTCCCGCATGGCTACAAAAGATAAAGCAAAAGTAAAAGTGTTTGGATATCTACCCAATGACACACCTCCCTTTGGGCAGATGGTCCTGCTGGGTTTCCAGCACGTATTGACGATGTTCCCTGCCACGGTCCTGGTGGCGCTGCTGATGGGTTTCCCCGTCCCCACCGTTTTGCTCATTTCGGGCGTGGGCACCATCCTGGCGCTGCTCGGTTCCAAACTGACCATCGGCAAGTATATCCCCCTGTATTACGGCTCTAGCTTCAGCTACCTCGCCGCGGTGATGGCTATCACCAAAACCTCATTTGGTGAGCTGGCCGACCCGCACCTGCTGTCGGTTGTCCAGGCCGGCTTCATCGCTACCGGCGTCATCAACATCATCGTGGGTATCCTGATCCGCGTTGCCGGTGGCAAGAAGGCCATCGATATCATTCTGCCTCCCTCCGTCACCGGCCCGGTGGCATGCACCATCGGTATTGGCCTGGGCCTGGCAGCCTTGAACAACGCCACCGGCATCACCGGCCCCACCGGCGGCCCGCAGGTGAATGAGTTCATCGTGGCCTTGCTTACCCTGATCATCACCATCTGCCTCTCCGTCTACCTGCAGGGCAAAGGCTTCATCGGCATGCTGCCCATCCTCCTGGGCGCCATCGCCGGGTACCTGATCGCCATCCCCTTTGGGCTGGTCAACATCACCTGGGGCGACCTCATCCGTGTGCCCACCTTCAACTTCCCGGTTTTCAATGACCCCATGACCCTGACGGCCATCGTGGGCATTGGCATCATGGCCATCGCCACCATCCCGGAGTCCACTGCGCACCTGTACCAGATCAGTCTGTACGTCGACCACCTGGCCGAAGAACAGGGCCGCGAGAAGTACAACCTGTCCCAGTACATCGGCCTGAACTTCATCCTGGATGGTTTGGATGACATCGTCAACGGTTTGTTTGGCTCGGTGGCCGGTACGAACTACGGCGAGAACAACTCGTTGATGGTCATCACCCGCAACTACTCCGGCCCGGCCCTGATGACCGCCGGTGTGATTGCCATCCTGCTGGCCTTCGTCGGCCCCCTGGCAGATATCGTCCAATCCATGCCCTCGGCAGTGGGCGGCGGCCTGTCCATTTACCTGTTTGGCGTCATCGGCATGCAAGGTATTGCCCTGATGATCTCCGAGAAGGTCAACCTGTATGATCCTCGCCAGTTGGCTATCGGCGCGGTCATTCTGATTGTCGGTATCGGTGGCAACATCGGTTTCGCCAACAGCATGATCCCCTTCCCCGTTGGCAAGGTCTTCCCCGATGGCTTGCCCGCCATTGCTTTTGCCGCGGTGCTGGGCATCCTCATCAACCTGATCTTCGTGATCTTCAAACCCCCGGTCGAACGCAAAGCCGTCAACAAGTAAGCCGCTTAATCTGACCGGTCTACTGAAAGCTCCCGGTATCCAATCTCCTACTGGGGGAGGCGATATCGGGAGCTTGCAACTACCCAGTCCGTGCCCGAAAAGCCCTTGGAAGTTTACCCCTTTCTAGTCATCTAGTTACTCACCTCTCCCTTCGGGAGAGGTCGCGCCGGGCTTTGACGGCGCGGGTGAGGGAAGTAATAGGTTTCTGCGGACGCAAAATATTGCCCTCACCCTAGTCCTCTCACATTGAGTGGGTGGACAAAGTGGTCCATATATGAAAAATACTAAAGTTTAGGACCCTTGTCCTTAACAAGTGTCCCAAAATCGTGGAGATCGATGGATAAAAAGAGAAGCCAGCATTACAACTTTTGCTACGATGTCATTCCGGCGCTGTTTCACTCGCAGACCGATGAGTTTATGAAGTATATCGATCGGGACGGGGTGAAGTTCCTCGAATTCTGGTGGAAGCATGTGGGCAGCCAACTCCCGACAGAGATGTTGGTGCCGTTTGCTGGCACGAAATTCATCGTTGAAGAACGCTCGCCCAAAACGCGGATTGTCTTTATTACCCTGCCCCCGCCCCGGCAGGAAGGTGAAATGCACTTCCTGGCGCTCATCCGCAACCCCGAAAAGCGCTTTGCCTGGCTGCGGCTGCCTTCCACGCGCATTGTGGGCCTGGTCAAGCGTTCAAAAGACGAGTTTGAGCATGGCACAGAATTGGGCGACCTGACCCCGCGCGCGCTCTTTGTTTCGCTGGGCGCAGGCCCGGCGGCTTCGTTTGAAGAATTCAAGCATAGAATCTTTGAAATGACTCAGCCCAAGAATCGGGTTTGATCACTCAGATAAAGTTTGCGAGGTCTCATGAATTTTGATTTTGGCATGTTGATCGTCATCCTCAGTATTGTGTTCTTTTATGTCCGCCTCATCCAATTGCGCGGGCGGCGGGCGCAGGAACGCCGGGCAGCGGAGCTAGAGCGCATGAAGGCCCCGCGCAAACCCAAAGGCGATGCGCCACCCCCTCCAGGCCCCCAGCCGATGGTTAAAATTGCCAGTTGGTGGCTGGTTGGGGCGGGAGCAGTGGTGATGCTGGCGGGGCTGCTGCTGAAAACATCCCCCAATTTGATCCCCGCCCTGGGATCTTACTGGTGGGTGGTTTTGTCCGCCGGCGTGCTCATCTTCACATTCAGCTTGAAATAGCCGGTTTTTTTTGTGTTTGGCGCGTCTAGTTACATGTCAATTGTCAGACAAGGATAGGATTCGTTCAACTTGTCAAACAATTCTGAGTATGCTACTATCTTTCTGTGTTTGCTGAAGGAATAGTGGAAAGGCCCGAATTCGACTTGTGCGGGTGCGCCACACCCACACACATTCAATTCGGGAAAGCTCCCTTCTTTATTGTGATTCTGTGCTCTTCTTAAAAGTGGCTGTAACAGCTCTGTCAAGCTGAGACCTCTGGTAGCGTGATTCAACAACCTGGAGAGGAAGCCGACTTATGCACAATCCACATCCTGGACTCCCTGAACTAGATTATGTGAAGCCTGCCTCCCTGGATGAGGCCAGCCGTTTCCTGGTGGAACACGCCGGAGAAGCGCGGCCTTTCCTGGGCGGAACGGACTGCATCGTCCGCATCCGTGACGGAGCCTGGACGCCCAAGTATATGGTGGACGTCAAAGGCCTGGAAGGGATGAAGGCCCTGTCGTTCGACCCCCAAAAGGGGTTGACCATTGGCGCGGCTGTGCCCATGAACAAAGTGGCCGCCTACCCCGCCGTGCAGCAGCACTACCCCGGGCTGGTGGAAGCCTGCCACTGGGTAGCCAGCTACCAACTGCGCTCGCGAGCCACTATCGTGGGCAACATCTGCAACGCCTCCCCCGCCGGTGACACCATCGGCGCGAGCATCCTGTACGGCGGCGTGCTGCGGGTGTTTGGACCGCAGGGCTTCCGCGAAGAGCCGCTGGATGGCTTTTTCAAGGGGCCGGGCAAGACCAACCTGCAACCGGGCGACATCGCCGTTTCCATCTCCTTCCCCGTCCCGCACCCCGATCATGCTTGCCGTTATTACAAGCTGGGTCGCAACAAGCTGGGCGATCTGGCCATTGTAGGCGTGACGGTCATGGCTGTGCCGGCGCGCACCCCCTCGGGTTTTCACTTTGGCATCGTCCTCTCTTCGGTTGCCCCAATTCCACTGCGCGCTACGGCGGCTGAAGCGGTTTTGGCCGCCAAGAAAATCGACGAAGCCGTGATTGCCGAGGCGGCCCAGGCGGCTATGGATGGCTGCAAACCGATCAACGACACCCGCGGCAGCGCTGCCTACCGTAAGCAGATGGTGCGCAACTTGACGCGTAACGGTCTGATGGACGTGTGGACGAAGGTCCGCAAGTAAAAGGAGGAGCGCATGTCATACCATCGAATTACCCTCAAGGTTAACGGATCGCTCGAGATGGTGGATGTTCCGGGCCACATGACCCTGCTCCAAATGCTGCGCGAAAAGCTGGCCCTCACCGGCACAAAAAACGGTTGCGCCTCGGGCGAATGTGGGGCTTGCACCGTGCTGATGAACGGCGACGCGGTCAACAGTTGCATGGTTTTGGCAGCCGAATGTGACGGCGCCGAGATCACCACGGTGGAAGGGCTGGCGAAGAACGGCGAGATGGATGTGGTGCAGAAAACCCTCGTCGATCTGGGTGCTGTGCAGTGCGGCTTTTGCACGCCGGGTGTGCTCATCTCGGCGCGGGCGCTGCTCAACCGCAACCCTCACCCCACCGAGTTTGAAATCCGCGACGCTTTGAGCGGGAACCTGTGCCGCTGCACGGGTTATAACCGCATTGTCGAAGCAGTCAAGCTGGCCGCTGAGATTGAAGGCCAGGAAGGAGCATAAGATGGCAACCGCTCGAACAGGTACCTCGTCTGTGGTTGGAAAGAGCGTTAAGCGCATCGATGTTCAGGAAAAAGTCACCGGCGCGGCGCAGTATACCGACGATATCGCTTTCGGCAACGCCTTGCATCACTGCCGGGTCAAACGCAGCCCCCATCCCCACGCGCTGATCAAGAAAATCAACTATGACAACGCGCTGCTCATCCCCGGTGTGAAGGCGGTGGTGACCGGAGAAGATTACCCGGATTTCATCGGCCTGTATTTGAAGGATCGTAACATTTTCGCCCGCGATCGGGTGCGCTTCATTGGCGAGCCGGTGGCGGCGGTGGTGGCTTCTACCGAGGAAATTGCCGAAAAGGCCCTCGATGCGATCGAGGTGGAGTATGAAGTGCTCCAGCCGGTGTTGGACCCTGAGTTTGGCGCCAGCAAGGATGCGCCCGTCATCCACCCCGACCTGGTAAACTACGAACACCCCAATTTCATTTTCCCCGTGCCCGGCACCAACATTGCCAACCATTTCAAGATTCGCAAGGGCGACACCGATGCGGCCTGGCCGCAGTGTGCTGCCATTGTGGAGCAGACCTTCCGCATCCCGCACGTCCAGCACGTGCCCATCGAGCCGCATGTGGCTATTGCCAAGGCGGAAGAGAATGGGCAGGTCACTTTGTGGGCCTCCACCCAATCGCCTTTTGCGCAGCGGGCCTTGCTGGCTAAAACGCTGCACATCCCCGAAAGCGACTTCCGCGTCATCGCCCCGCTGATTGGCGGCGGCTTTGGCTGCAAGGCGGGCGTGACCATGGAGGGCGTGCCTGCGGCAGTGGCCCTCAAGCTCAAGGGCCTGCCCATCAAGCTGCGCCTGACCCGCGAGGAGGAGTTCTATACGAACTTCGTCCGGCAGGGCCTGGTGATCAAGCTCAAGGTGGGCTGCGACAAGGACGGCAACCTGCTGGCCATGGAAAACACCATGTATTGGGACGGCGGAGCCTACACCGAATATGGCACCAACGTCACCCGCGCGGGCGGCTACTCCAGCACTGGGCCCTATGACATTCCCAACATGCGCACCGACAGCATTTGTGTTTACACCAACCACCCGGTGGGTGGAGCGTACCGCGGCTTCGGCATGGCTGAACTGCACACCGGTGTTGGGCAGATCATGGATATGCTGGCCGATAAGATCGGCATGGACCGCACCGAGTTCCACTTGCGCAACTGCGTTCGCGGCGGCGACGTGCTGGCCACGGGCATGGTCATCCACGAGGTGGGCCTGCCGGAGTGCATCGAGAAGGTTGCCCGGGCGCTGCGCCTGGGTGAGAAAGATGCGCCTTCTGCGCCCAACAAGCTGCGTGGCAAGGGTATCGCGCTGGCCTGGAAGGCCCCGGCCATGCCGCCCAATGCGGGCTCTTCGGCGCTGGTGAAGATGAACGCCGACGGCACGGTGAACGTGAGCGTGGGCGGGCAGGAGCTGGGCCAGGGCACCTTTACGGTCATGGCACAAATCGCCGCCGAAACGCTGGGCGTGCCCTACGAGGCCGTCAAGGTGCTGGGCCCGATCGCCACGCGCTACTCGCCCTACGAGTGGCAAACGGTGGCCAGCCGCCTGACCTGGAGCATGGGCAACGCGGTGCGCAATGCGGCCCTGGATGCACGCAAGAAGATCCTCGACATGGTGGCGGAAGCGTGGAACGAGAAGCCCGAAGACCTGGACATCAAGGACGGTTACGTCATTTCTTACAAGACCGAAGAGTCCATTCAGATGAAAGATTTTGTGGTTTACGGGCTGCCCAAGCCGAACGCCCAGGGCTGGGTGGGCGGGCCGGTAGTGGGGGCAGGCTCGTTCATGCCCACCTACGTCACCGGGCTGGATGCCGAAACCGGCCAGGGCGAGCGGGCAGTGGTGCACTATACCACCGGAGCGCAGGGCCTGGATATTGAAATTGACAAAGATACTGGCCGCATCACCGTGCTCCATGCTGTCTCGGCCTTTGACGTGGGCAAAGCCATCAACCCCGACATGGTCAAGCAGCAAATGGAAGGCGGCTTTGTCCAGGGGCTCAGTTCGGCCATGTTCGAGGAGTGCCAGTTGGTGGGGGGAGAGATGCGCAACCCCAGCTTCGTGGATTACCGCATCTCCACCGCCATTGATGTGCCGGAAAAAATCGACACGTTCATTGTTGAAACCGCGCAGGACGACGGACCGTTTGGGGCGCGCGGTATTGGAGAGCACCCCCTTGTGCCGGTCATCGCCGCGCTGGCAAACGCCATCTACGACGCGACCGGCGTGCGAGTCACCAACCCGCCCTTCAGCGCCGAGAAAATCTATATGGCTTTGCTCGAAGCGGGAGTGGTAAACTAGGGTTAATGAATACGTGAGCCGGGGTGCTTTTACACCCCGGCTCATTATCCCAGATGACAGGAGAGTAATATGACGGATTCAGTCGAGTCTTCGGTGGACGGGCGCGAAGCTTTGTTGAAACAGCTCCGCGAATACCGCGAGAAGGCTTTGGAGGGCGGCGGCAAAGATCGCGTGGACGCCCAACATGCCAAAGGCAAGTTGACCGCGCGCGAGCGCATCCTGCAATTATTGGATGAAGGCAGCTTCCAGGAGGTGGATGCTTACATGGTCCACCGCCAGACCGATTTTGGGCTGGATAAGAGCCATCCCCTGGGCGACGGCGTGGTGACCGGGTACGGTAAGATTAACGGTCGCCGGGTGTGCATTTATTCTCAGGATTTCACCGTGCTGGGCGGCTCGTTTGGCGAGGTAGCCGGGCAAAAGGTGTGCAAGATCATGGACCTGGCCATGCAGGCCGGGGTACCCATGATTGGCTTGAATGATTCGGGCGGCGCGCGCATTCAAGAGGGCGTGCACAGCCTTTCGGCTTACGGCGAGGTCTTCTATCGCAACACCCTGGCCAGCGGGGTCATCCCGCAGATCAGCGTCATGCTGGGGCCGTGCGCGGGCGGCGCGGTGTACTCCCCGGCCCTGACCGATTTTATCATCATGACCAAGGGCATCAGCAACATGTTCATCACCGGCCCCGAGGTGATCAAAACCGTCACCGGCGAGCAGGTGGACGTAGACACCTTGGGCGGCGCAATGGCCCATTCCGCTACCAGCGGCGTGGCTCACTTTGCCACCGAGAACGAGGCCGAATCGTTTGAGACCGTGCGACGGCTGATCTCCTACCTGCCGTCTAATAACGCCGAGCCCGCCCCGGCAGCCGCTCTGAGCGACGACCCCTGGCGCATGGACCCCATTTTGGATACCCTGGTGCCGGCCAACCCCAGCGAGCCGTATGACATGCGCGTGGCCATCGAGGCGGTGTTTGACCTGGGCAGCTTCATGGAAGTTCATGCCAACTTTGCCCAAAATGCCATCGTCGGCTTTGCCCGCCTGCACGGGCAGCCCGTAGGCGTGGTGGCCCAGCAGCCGC
>JAEXTI010000103.1 GCA_023406965.1 Chloroflexota bacterium | reverse complement strand
TTGATTTGACTTACCAACAGGTATTGACAATAGTCCAAGCGGGTTACTCGTTCTCTTTTTGCGTTCACCTCCTTACATTATCAGGTCGTGACCTTTTCGTCAATTTCCCCGTCTTGCGTAAGTCCTGAATTATAGCGTGAATGAACCAAAGCCCTGACAGGTTTCGGAAAAACTGTCAGGGCTGTTTGCGCCTCGATTTTAGTTTCTTTGGTTAAGCAATCCCCATCTGATGGCTGCGGAACGCCAGGATAGCATGACTTAATCGACTAATGCCTGATAGCAAAGGTTTTGAAAATCCTTTTCTGGCTGGTCAATGCCGAGCATATATTGTGTCATCATTATGCCAATCAGCTGTTCCTGTGGGTCTACCCAATAGTAAGTCTTGGCTGCCCCACCCCAGCCGAACTCTCCGATGGAGCCGGGTAATCCCGACTCTGCCACATTCAGAAGCACTCGAGATCCAAGGCCAAAACCATACCCCCCGAAAGCGACACCTCCAAGTTCGATTGGCAGTAGGGCGGAAGGGAGGTGGTTTATGTGCATGAAATCTACAATTTTCGGCGCCAAGATGCGGACACCATCGAGTTCGCCGTGGTTGAGCAGCATTTGAGCAAAGCGGAGATAGTCCCCAGCAGTAGAAAACAATCCGATCCCACCTCTAGCCCAACTGAATGTGTTCGTCGATGGGTGTGTACCCTCAACGTCTTGGCGCCCATGTAATCCCTTGGTCCACGCTTCAAAGATCTGATTCGGTGTATTGGCGGCAACATCTGGGTACCCGTACATCGTTGCAATGCGTGCTCTTTTCTCGAGCGGAACTGCAAACCCGGTATCGGTCATGCCCAAGGGTGCAAATAGACGATCATTCAGGAACTCTTGGAGTGGTTGGCCGGAGATGACCTCGATCAAATGGGCGATGACATCAATTGAGACGCTATAATGCCATTTCGTGCGGGGTTGGTACGCCAGCGGAAGGCGAGCTAGTTCGCTAATGGTAGCTTCTAGCGTGCGTTCGGCGTCATTCATGATCCGGGCTTGCCGATATAGCTGACCCACTGGCGAATCATCGGAAAAGTCATAGGTCAGGCCAGACGTGTGTGTTAGCAGATCATGCAACAAAATCGGGCGGATAAGGTCATCTTCCCGGATATCAGCATCGGTAGTCTTGGTCAGCACACGCACTTTGTCGAACGCTGGAAGGAACTTGACCAGAGGGTCGAACAATTGGAACCGCCCTTCCTCGAACAGGGTCATGAAAGCTGTGCAAACGATCGGCTTGGTCATGGAATAGATGCGAAATATCGTATCCTGCGTTAAAACGACTTGGCTCTCGCGGTCTTGACAGCCAACCTGTTCAAAGTGAATCACTTGGCCGCGTCGAGCGAGCAAGGTACTAATCCCTGAATAGCCATGCTGGTCAACATATGAACGTATAATCGGCTTGATGCGAGCTAGCCGCATGGAACTAAATCCGACCGACTCTGGAGAGGTGATCGTCATGTTCATACTAGATCTCCTATTGATTCGAAAACTGGTTTGGAGTTGGAATATACAATTTTGATTTAGGGGACTTGCTTATCAGCCGCCCAATCTAAGTGGTCTTCTCGCTTAGGCAGTGGGATAAAGTATCTCCAGGAAAAGGAGGCAGAAAAGCGTTCAAGCTACGCTCTTTAACAACCGAGGAAATCAAGCGGCTGTCAGCATGTAGAAAGGATGAGATCCGGAAAGTGCAACGTGCGCAGATAATCGCCCTCATGCTGGAAGCCCAAAGCTCCGTGCGAGTGATGCGGGGCTCCAGGCCAGGTTCAAAAGTAAGCAGGTTGAGCCGGAATGGGCACAGCGCAGCTGCCTTCGGACGTGTTGGGAGAAGTGTGTTCGGTGTCATAGAGTAGATAGAAGGTGAATCGGCCTTCTACGCTTCGGGTTGGTTGGGGGGTGAGGCATTAACAGCGGCTCCGCCGGGCTGAAGAACGCTGCCCGATGGAGGGATCAGCGTAGTGATGTACAAAAACTCGATCAATTGTTTTGCTTTTATAAAAAACCTCTTGAAACCAAGGCCAAACAAACATCCGTCGAGAAATCGCTTTCGGCGGAAATCGACGGTTGAAGGGATCCCATAGGTTGAGATCATCAAGAACTCTAATTTCAATACCACCGGATAAGGGACATCTTCGAATGGGAATCCGGATGAACCATATCGGTAAGATTTTTTGTAAGTCCGACAATTTTTATTATAGTAAGGGAGTTTGGATAATCAACGTAGATTCGGCATGGTTTTGTTTAATGGATGACGAAAAGGGAAGAGGGTTAGGGCATCTACCCGCGCTTCCAGATGGCCCCGGCGATGAGCAGGCGCAGGGCGGCCAGGATAGCAAAGGCAATGGGCATGCCCGTCCAGCCGGCGAGGAGCGGCCCGGCCACCGAGCCGAGCAGGGTGGCGAGGTTGCCGAAGAGGGCGTTCCAGGACATCCACACGGTGCGGTCTTCAAGGGGTAGGTTTTCGAGGTGGTAGTTGAATTGGGCGATGCCGAGCACGCCGGAGGCGATCCCGCCCACCACCGCGGTGACCATGTACAGGGCGGTGTCGCGGGTGAAGGCCAGGAGGAGCATTTGCAGGGCGATGAGGGCCGCGCCGATGGCGGTGCTGTTGCGGTTTCCCAGGCGGCGGATGGTTTTGGGGATGTAAATGGAGACCAGAAAGACCAGCATGTTGCCCAGGGCGCTGGCCAGGGCAATCGTGCCGTCGCTCAGATGGAGTTCATTGATGGCAAAGAGCGGGGCCAGAGGGGCAAACATGAAGCCGGCGGTGTTGAACAGCAGGAGCAAGGCAACGACCCGGATGTATTTGCGCCCGGCTGGATTCATCTTGGGTAGCCAGTTGCCGTTTGGGACGCGACCGGCGGCAGAAGAGACGGCTTCTGCGGGAAAATTCACTTTGACTTTGGAGAGGCAGTAAGCGGTGAAGACAGCGCCCAGGAAGCCGATGAAAAACACGATCTGGTATCCGGTGGGGGAGGGGTAACGGGCGAGCAATTGGCCGGAAAGCAGGGTGAAGACGAAGGTGATGACCGCGAGGATGGCGTTGCGGTTGCCGACGACCGTGGCGCGCCATTCGGAGGGGATGGACGAAAGCATGAGCGGGCCAAAAAGGATGCCAACCATGATGTTGGGGGCGGCGCACAGGGTGGCGATGAGCAGGATGGCCTGTACCTGCAGGACGGGGTCTTGGATGAAGGGCACGAAGACATAGGCCAGGAGCAGGAGGCGAGCGATGAAAGCCGAGATCCATACGCCGCGCTGAGTTTCAATGCGCCTGGCCCACAGGCCAAAGGGGATGACCAGGATGAGGCTGACGATGGCGGGGGCGGCGTTGAGCCAGCCGATTTGCTGGGCGGTGGCGCCGATGCGCGTGGCGTAGACGGACAGGAACACGACGGTGGAGCCCATGTACAGGCCCCACCAGGCGATGTCCATGTACCAGTAGAAGAAGTTAATCTGCTGGTCTTGGGGAATACCCGGGGCAATGCGAGAGAAGAGGTTGCGTTTCATACAGGGCGGGCAATATTATATCCCGTCCCGGCGAAAGCGGGGCTTGCGCGGACTTTTTAGTTTTGGGCTTCGAAGAGCAGGGCAAAGGCGATGTTGGCGGCCCAGGCCAGCACCTTGAACTGCCCGGCGCGCAGGGCTTCTTCCAGTTCGGAGTGAGTGAGAAGGAGGAGGTGCTGCTCTTCGAGGTCGTCGGCGGTGATGGGCGCGACAGGGCGGGCGCCGCGGGCAAGGTAAAGGTTGCCGACGGCCACGCCGCGGCTGGGGTCGACGAGGTATTGGCCCAGGCTGATCCATTCGTCGGCTGCGTGGCCGGTTTCTTCGAGCAGCTCACGCCGGGCGGCTTGCAGGGGTTCTTCGCCGGGTTCCATGAAACCGCCCACGGGGGCCAGCGAGTCGCCGTCCAGGCCGTATTTGCCCTGGCGAAAGACCAGGTAGCGGCCTTCGGGGGTGACGGCGAGGACGTTGACGTAATTGGGGGTGGTGACCCAATGCCAGTGTTCGATGGTTTGACCGGCGGGGGTGACGACAGTGCGGTCTTCGA
>JAEXTI010000102.1 GCA_023406965.1 Chloroflexota bacterium | reverse complement strand
CGCCCAATAGCGCGCCACGCTGCCGTAGCCGGGGGTGTGGTCGATCAACTTGAACTCGCTGTCACCAACATCGTTGTCGATGGTCTTGGGGCCACCGGTTGCCACCAATTCCAGGCCGCGCTCTGCCGCCATTTTGGCAACTTTGTGGGCCGTGTCCATCGAATCGTTCCCGCCGATGTAGAAGAAATAACCCACATCATGTGCCTTGAAGACGTCGATCACGCGCTCAAAATCCTCGGTCTGCTTGGCCTTGAGTTTATAGCGGCAGGTGCCAATGCTGCCCGCCGCGGGGGTGGTGGCCAGCAGGGCAATCTCCTCTTCCGGTTGGGCCGAGAGGTCCAGCAGCTCCTCTTTCAGCACGCCCTCAATGCCGTGCCACCCGGCATATACCCGCCCAAAGCGGTTCGGCATCGATTTGCAGGTATCGATGATCCCGCGCAGGGTGTTATTAATCACCGGCGAAGGTCCGCCCGATTGCGCCACGATTACGTTTTTTGCCATGCGATCCTCCCTCTACTTCCCCCACTCCGTGTGGAACACGCCCTCGCGGTCGGTGCGCCGGTAGGTGTGCGCGCCGAAATAATCCCGCTGGGCCTGGGTCAGATTGGCGGGCAAACGCTCGCTGCGATATGCATCGAAATAGGCCAGCGAAGCGCTGATCGCCAGCACCGGAATGCCCATGCCCACCGCTGTCTGCACCACCTTGCGCCAGGCCGCCTGCCTGGACTCCACCGCCTCGCGGAAAGCGTCATCCAGCAGCAGGTTGACCAAGGCCGGGTTTCGCCTATACGCATTCGTGATATCGTTCAGCAAGCTGGCCCGGATGATGCAGCCCGCCCGCCAGATTTGCGCCACTGCGCCTAAATCCAGGTCATACTTGTACTCGTCCGAAGCCAGCCGCAGCAGTCCCATGCCCTGGGCGTAGGAGGTGATCTTGCTGGCATACAGCGCAGCCCGCGCTGCCTCGACCAACTGTTTGCGGTTGCCGTCAAAGCGGATTTCCGGCCCGCGCAGCACTTTAGAGGCCTGCACGCGCTGGCTCTTAAGCGCCGAAACGATGCGGCTTTCCACCGCCGCGTTGATGGTCGGAATCGGCGCGCCGATGTCCAGGGAGTTCTGGCTGGCCCACTTGCCGGTACCTTTTTGCTGGGCCTCGTCCAAAATCATCTCCACCAACGGCTGATCGGTCAGATCGTCTTTTTGAGCAAAGATATCGGCGGTGATCTCGATGAGATAAGACTTCAACTCGCCCTGGTTCCACTCGGCGAAAATCTCGTGCAGCTCCGCCGCGCTCAGGCCCAACCCGCGGTGCAGCAGGTCGTACACCTCGGCGATCAACTGCATGTCGCCGTATTCGATGCCGTTGTGCACCATCTTGACGTAATGCCCGGCCCCGCGCGGGCCCATGTGCGCCGCGCACGGCTCGCCGTCCTCGGCCCTGGCGGCAATGGCCCGCAAAATGGGCTTCAATGCTTCCCAGGCTTCCACCTGCCCGCCCGGCATCAACGCCGGGCCCCACAAAGCGCCTTCCTCGCCGCCCGAAACGCCCATGCCCACAAAGTTGAAGCCTTCTTTAGCCAATTCGGTGCTGCGCCGTTCGGTGTCCAGGAAGAAGGAGTTACCCCCGTCGATGAGGATATCCCCGGCTTCCAGGTGCGGCTTGAGGTGCGCAATGGCACTGTCCACAGCCGCTCCGGCGGGCACCATCATCAGGATGCGGCGCGGCTTTTCCAGCACCGCCATCAACGCCGCGGGCGAATCTACGCCCACAATACGTTTGCCTTTGGCCTTGCCTTCCAGAAAGCCCTTCGTCTTGGCCGCATCCAGGTCGTACCCTGCCACGGCAAAACCGTTGCGTTCCATGTTCAAGGCCAGGTTGTGCCCCATCACCCCCAGCCCAATCACGCCAATAGCTGCTTTTTCCATAGAAAACCTCCAACCATGACCTAAAACTTTTCCTGCACTTGCTCTTCGTAGATCGGAATGTTGGGTTTCGCTTCAACGACTGTAAATTCAGTCCTGCCTCATTCCGCTCAACCCAACCTACGTCATTCGACCTGCCTTATTTCTCTTTTAACCGGTACAACATCTCGCCTGCTCGCGGAACCACCAGAACGCCTTCCGCTTCGCGCCCCTGCCATTCCTCGATCTTAACCGCCGCCGGGTCGAGATAGCCCAGGTTGATGCGCCGGGCGCGCTCTTCGGGGATGCTCGTAGCCAGTGTCACCTGGATACGCGGGCGCTCCACGCCGCTCGCGGCGTTGTACTCGCCCATGCCCTTCACGTGCGTCGAGTGGGCCAGCACGCCCCAAGGATAGCCTTTGAAGCGCTCCCACTGCTTGACGAAGTAATCGCGGGTGTGATAACCCACCTCGTCCAGAATCCGCCCATGTGTGTAACTCACCTCGCTGATGTGCGGCGCGTAAATCACCACCTCACCGCCGTCGGCAACCACCGGCTCCATCTTGTACATGCCCTTGGCCCCGGTCCACAGATCGTCATAGAGGTGCGGCATGATCGACAGCACCCGCTGGACAGGCTCTTCCAGGTACAGGATGTGCTTCTGGGCCGAAAGCGCCGAAGCCGCTTCCCAGGCTTCCTGCGGTGTGCCGCAGAACAGCCCGTGCGTGCCCCCGTGGCTCACCACCAGCGCCAGGCAGGCCATGGGCCGGTCGACGAATGCCGCCGCTTTGTCGATCACCGCCCGCACCGGGGTGTATCCCGCGCCGATGATACGGTAGTTGGTCATCAAAGCCCCCAGCCAGTGGGTGAAGTTGATGATTTCCGCCCCGGCAATGCCGGGGAACAGGTACTTGTTGCCGCCCGAAAAACCCACCACTTCGTGCGGAAACACCGGCCCGCAGATCAGCAGGAAGTCGTAATCCAGCACGATGCGGTTGAGCGTGACCGGCACATCCATCTCCAGCAGTCCCCCACTCAGCCGACCAATCTCCGCCGCCGGTATGGTGCCCAGGTGCACAAAGGTCTCGGGCGTCATCCACAGGTGGTTGTAAATGTGGCTGTCCCCCACCTGCCCATCCGTCACTGGCGCGCCCACCAGCTTGCTCAAGGCCGTGTCGTCCATCGGCCCGTGCGTACCCAGCGCCACGATGAAATCCAGCGCCGCGGCCCGCCCCAACAGCATTTCCTGCAGCAAACGGAACATCAAGGGCATGGGCATGGTGCGGGTTCCATCTGGGATGAGTACCAGGACGCGCTTGCCATCCAGCGGCAATGCGCCCAACCCCTCGCGCACTACCCCGGCGATCTCTTGCTCGCTCAGAAATCCGTCAGCCTTCTCCAAACCGTTCATCTAGGCCTCTTTCATCTCGCGGATCATGCCACTCACCGCCTGGCTGAACAACGTCATATCGCTCGTCACAGCCAGCATGTGGAAGCCGCGCGCCATCCAGCGGTGGGCAAAACCCAGGTCACCGGCGAAGATGCTCAAGGCCGTCCCGCGCGAGAGGCACACCTGCGCCACCCGGTCGATTGCCGCGGTCACGCGCGGGTCATCCACCTTGCCCGGCACGCCCAGACTGGCCGAGAGGTCAAACGGCCCCACCAGCACGCCGTCCACGCCGGGCACAGCGATGATCTCCTCCACGTTTTCCACCGCGCGAATGTGCTCGATCTGCACGATCAAAGTAGTGCTTTCATTGGCCTGCTCAACGTACTCCTTGAAGCCGGGCCCATAACCGTGTGCCCGCGCCAGCCCCACGCTGCGCGTGCCCATTGGCGGGTACTTGCTGGAAGCCACCGCCCGGCGAGCGTCCGCCGCGGTGTTCACCAGCGGAACGATCACCCCGGCGATACCCACATCCAGGGTTTTCTTGAACCAGATGTCCTCGTTCACCGGCAGCCGCGCCAGGCAGGCGCATTTGCCCTGGGTGGCTTGCGCAATGCGCTGCAAGCCTAAGGCATCGATCTGCCCGTGCTCCATGTCCACGAAGAGCCAATCCAACCCGACCCTGGCGCAAATCTCAGCCAGTTCGGGCGAGGGGATGCCCACGACGGTGCCTAGCAACATCTCCCCTGCGATCATCTTGCGGCGAAAATTGGCGTCCATATGTTATTTCTTCCAAGGAGGTGTGTCTGGCAGGCGCTTGTCAAAGTCGGCAATCAAGGCCTGTTCATATGCTCCGGCGTAAGTCCCGCCCAGGAAGCGGGCATAACCCTCGCGGTAGAAACGTTCCCACGAGGCTTCTTCTTCGCCAGGGTTGATGGGGAAGAACAAAGCCCCAATCGAGCGCGCTGCTTTCAGATCGCCGGGCGCGTCACCAATCATCAACACGTGCCCGTCGATATACTTGCCCTTGGCTGCCAGGGCCAGGTGATCTTCCTTCTTGCCCATCTCCTGCCCGCAGATCAGGCGCACATAGCGGGCAATGTCGTGCTCTTTCCACTCCCGCGTCAGGGCCTCGGTGGGCGTAGCCGACACCACCATCAAATCCGCTTCGGCCTTCATCATTTGCAACGACTCGCGCACAAAGGGAAAGGGTGGGACGCCGTGCACCATGTTGCCAATCTGCTGGTTCACCGCCGTGGTCCAACCCAGGGCCTGTTCCAATTCAGGGTCGGGATGCTCAGCCATATACTTCTTCAAGCCGCTGTCGCTCAGCGCAAATCCCGAGGCAATAAAATCGCGCACCTTGTTGGCCCAGGGAATCTCAACCCCGCGGGCCTGGACTTCCGCGCGCTCGCGCAGCAGATCCAGCACCATCATCAGGGCGGGCCAGCGGTTGATTCCGCGCCACTTCGAGTACAGGTTGACGAACTCTGCTGCCTCACGGGCATACTTGGAGACGGCTTGCAGGTTCCAGTGCCGGATGATTTCCGGGCAGAAGCACTCTTTGTGCTTGATTTCCATCGTGTCAAAGGCGCATCCGTCCGAGTCGATGCCGACAAAGAAAGCCTTCTCTGCTTTGAACTCCACCAGGGGTTTGGCTGCATCAGGAATATGGGTCATTGCTTTTCCTCCACTCAAAATTACACGCCGCTGAATCCATTAAAACCGCCGTCCACCGGCACAACCACGCCGGTGACGAAGGCTGAGGCCGGGGACACCAGCCACAAGACGGTGCCCAGTAAATCTTCGGGAGCGCCTAGACGCCCGGCAGGGGTATGCCCAACGATGGTCTTTCCACGCGGGGTCAGGTTGCCGGTGGCTTCCTCGGTCACCAGGAAACGGTTCTGGTCGGTCAAGAAAAAGCCCGGCGCGATGGCGTTCACGCGGATTTTGGGCGAATATTCCATCGCCAGGTGCGCCGCCAGCCACTGGGTGAAGTTCGACACAGCCGCCTTGGCCGCGGAATAGGCCGGGATGCGCGTCAAAGGGCGGAAAGCGTTCATCGAGGACACGTTGAGGATCACTC
>JAEXTI010000074.1 GCA_023406965.1 Chloroflexota bacterium | reverse complement strand
ATGCCTTTGGTGATGGGGAAATGCATTTTGAGGTTGTTGACTTCCAGGATGGTATTTTCATCCCGCATTTCAAGGGTCTTGGTAGGGGTAAGAGGAGCTTGTGCGGTCATTGTTTTTGCTCCGTAGCAATTCGATTGGCGAAATTCTCATACAGTAAACACTGCACGGAATGGTTGGGGGTCAGATGAGTGGTGGTAGGCACGAGCACCTTGCACTCCGCAAAAGCCTGGGGGCAGCGCGGGTGGAAGGGACAGCCGGAGGGCCGCCGGAAGGGGTTCGGTACCATGCCCTTGATAGGGTCCAGGTCTTCGCGTTTGATAGCGATCTTGGGGATCGACTTCAGCAAGGCCTGCGTATAGGGGTGGCGCGGGGTGTTGAAAATGGTGTAAACATCACTCTTTTCAACAATTTTGCCCAAATACATCACCGCCACCTCGTCGGCAATTTCAGCCACTACGCCCAGGTCGTGGGTGATGAACAACAGGGTCATGTTGTACTGCTTCTGCAAATCTGACATCAGGTCGAGAATGTTGGCCTGGGTGGTCACGTCCAGCGCAGTGGTGGGCTCGTCGGCGATCAGCAGGTTGGGGTTGCAGGAAAGCGCCATCGCAATCATCGCGCGCTGGCGCATTCCGCCAGACAGGCGGAAGGGGTACTCATCTACCAGACGATCGGCTCGAGGAATGCCTACCTGGTCGAGTAGCTTGATGGCCAGATCGCGGGCTTGATCTTTGGTAAGGGTCGTGTGCAAGAGAATGTTCTCAATGATCTGGTTGCCTACCGTGTACATCGGGCTGAGCGAGGTCATTGGCTCCTGGAAAATCATGGAGATCTCTTTGCCGCGAATATCGCGGATTTCCTTGCCTTTGGGATCCATTTTGGCGATATCGATAATCTCGGCCTGCCCGCCTTCGGCCCCGCGGTTGTAAAGCATTTCTCCAGAGACGATTTTTCCCGGGTTACGCACGATTTGCATGAAAGCACGGCAGGCAACGCTCTTGCCGCAGCCGCTTTCACCCACCAGGGAGAGGGTTTTGCCGCGCTCCAACTTCAGGTCCACGCCATCTACGGCCCGCACCACACCCTCGTCGGTGAAAAAGTGGATTTTTAAGTCCTTGACGTCAATCAGTGTGTTATCCATGGTTTTACCTTTATTGATACGGGTCAGCCGCGTCGCGGAGGCCGTCACCCATGAAGTTCAGCGCCAGTACCACGATGATCACAGCGAGGGCAGGATAGAGCAGCCAGGGAGAGATGGCCAGCACAGCCACTTTTTGCGTTTCCTGCAGCATGACGCCCCAGGAGACGACCGGCGGGCGCAAGCCCAACCCCAAAAAGCTCAAGGCTGTTTCGCCCAGGATCATGCCCGGGATGGACAGGGTGATGGAGGCGATGATGTGGCTGAGGAAAGAAGGCACCATGTGGCGCATGATCATGCGACCGCGCGGCACGCCGTCCAGGGTTGCCGCCAGAATGAAGTCTTCTTCGCGCAGCGCCAGGAACTTGGAGCGCACCACGCGGGCCATGCCCGTCCAGCCGACCAGCGAGAGGATGACCGTGATCATAAAGTAAACTTGCAGCGGCTGCCAGTCCAGCGGCACCACCGCAGCCAGCGCCAGCCACAACGGCAGCGTGGGGATGGACATAATGATCTCGATCAAACGCTGGATGACATTATCGAGCCAGCCGCCGATCAAGCCTGAGATACCACCGATCAGAATACCCAGGATCAGACTGAGGGCCACGCCGACCAAACCGACGGTCAGCGATACACGCGCGCTGTAGATAATGCGTCCAAACACATCGCGCCCGCTCTTATCCGATCCGAGGAGGTAGAAGGGGTCCTCCGGGTTATCTGCCGCGACCAGGTGAAGAGAGCCGGGGATGAAGCCCCACATCTTGTACTCCTCACTTTTCACAAAGAAACTGATGGGAACGACTACTGATTCGTCCACCGCCCAGGTCTTTTTGAAGGAAATGGGGTCGCGCTCAAAGGTATAGCCGTTCACATACGGATCCAACTTGCCATCGCGGAACAGGTGGATGGTTTGCGGCGGCGCATACACATATTGTTCATTGTAGGTGGTGAAGTGAGTGGGGGCAAAAAACTCGGCAAAAATGGCCATCGTATAGTAAATGAGCACGATGACCGTGCCAACCATGGCCGCTTTGTGCTTGCGGAACTTCCACCACATCAATTTCCATTGCGACGCGACCTCAAGATCTAAGGATTCGGTCACATGCTCGTCTGGCGTTGGGGCCAGGGTTTTGTTCATCGGAGTAGTTTGTACCATGGTAATATCACTCCAGGCGAATGCGCGGGTCTAAGACGGCCAGCAGAACATCCGAAACAAATGTTCCGATCACCGTAAGGGTGCTGAGCAGCAAGATAAAGCCGGCTGCCACATACATATCCTGGCTGCGCAGCGCGTTGTACAAAACGGGGCCGGAAGTCGGCAAGTTCAGTACAATCGACACAATGACCTCACCGCCGATCAGGCCGGGGAGCGTCCAACCAATGGTGCTGACGAAGGGGTTGAGGGCATGGCGCACCGGGTATTTCATCAAGAGCTTGAGTTCTTTCAGGCCCTTCGAGCGCGCCGTCTCAACATAGGGCTTGTTGAGCTCATCCAGCAAATTGGCGCGCATGGTGCGGATCAGGCCGGCGGTGCCGCCCATACCGATCAAAATAACCGGAATCCACAGATGCTTGAGTAAGTCCACAAACTTGAGCCAGGACCAGGGCGCGTCGGCAAACTCCAGAGAGAATAACCCAATCATGGCTTGATCAAAGTAGCGATAGCTGAGGAAGAGGAAGATCAAAGCCAGCAAGAAGTTTGGCACCGCCAGGCCGATAAACCCGATGAAGGTAAAGACGTAATCTCCCAGAGAATACTTCTTTACCGCCGAGTAGACGCCGATGGGGAAGGCCACCGCCCATACAAACAGGAAGCTGCCAAAGGATAGCGCAAAGGTCATGGGCAGCCGCTCGGTGATCAACTCCGCGGCGTCGCGCTTATATACCAACGAATACCCGAATTCACCCTTGGTGATGATGCGGGAAATCCATTTGAAATACTGCACATACATCGGGTCGTTCAAGCCGTAGATTTCGCGGAGCTGCATTTCGTAATCCGAAGGCAGCGCCTCTCCACCCGCCGAGATCATCTGGTTGATCAGGTTGGGGACGTAGTCACCGGGGGGGAGTTGGATCACCACGAAAGAGATGACCGAAATCACCCATACCGTGAAGACCATATAGCCAGTGCGTCGCAGCAAATATTTCCACATATTTACGCCCTCGCAATCGATTTAAAATTTTGTGGGGTTGTATATAAAATTTTGTGGCTGCTCAGCCAGTTTGGAAGAACCCCTATCTTGCAAAGCTGCCTGAGCAGCTACAAATCCTTTGTTACTGCCTGGAGGCGGCGGTAAAGCCGCCCCCAGGCCAAAACTTCTGTTTTCCCGAAGGAGGTTGGCCGGCAATACGCCGGCCAACCAGCAATTATCTGGCGAAACTTACTCGCGCAAGAACCACTGCTCGGGATAGAGGATCTTCTGAACGCCTTCGAGCCAGCCGTCGTACCAGGTCTCGGGGATACCACCGAGGCGGGTATTGAACGGATAGTACATCACAGGCATGCGGGAGATACCGATCACGTAGAACTGATCCATCGCGTCCTTCATCACTTCCTTCATGGCAGCGATCTGCAGTTCCTGGGTCGGCTGAGTGAGCACGCCCTCGGTGTATTTGGCGCGCAGGTCTTTGATCTCCTGAGGAGGCTCAACCTTGACCTCGCCAGCGCTGGCGTTGGTGATCCAGTAGTTCCAGCCGTTACCAAAGTAGCCGGCGTATTCGCCAGGAACATAGTAACGAGGATCGAGGATCGCGGTGATGCCCGCGCCGCCTTCACTGGTGTAAATCCAGGCTTCGATGTTGTTGTTCTTCTTGTTCTCGTCGTGCTGCGGGCCGGGGATCGAGTTCAACAGAACTTTGACGCCCACTTTGTCCCAGTAGCCGATCAAGAGTTCAGCCACCTGAACGTAGGTGGTACCGAAGGACAGGTCGTTCTGAACGGTGAAGATGATCTCAAGTTCCTTGCCATTCTTGTCCAGGCGGTAGCCGGCAGCGTTCTTCTCGGGCAGGACCTTGTCGAGGTATTCATTGGCCTTGGCCACATCGTATTCAACATACTGCTCGGCAAAGCCTTCCAGGTACAGCGGGGAGTCTTCCAACGGAGCTTGCTGAGCGGGGACGCCCTGGCCGTTATGGACGATCTCGATGATCTCCTGGCGGTTGATCGCGTAGGACATACCGATGCGGAAGTCCTTGCTGGCGAAGATCTCAGCCTTTACCGGGTCGGCGATGGTGCGGTTGAAGTGAATGGTGTTGGTGTTGGCGCCGTCAGACTGCGGGTACTTGATCTGGATCGGCTTGCCTTCGTCCATAGCGTCGTGGTACACAACGCGGTTGTCATTGCCGGGGTCCTTGACGAAGTCGAGGTCACCGTTAAGCATGGCGAAGGTGCGGCTCTCGGCGTCCTGGTAGGAGATACCGAGGATGCTGTCGATGTAAGGCAGTTGATTACCGGCCTCGTCAACCTTCCAGTAGTAGGGGTTGCGCTCCATCACGATCTGGGTGCCGGTACCGAGAGGCTGGGTGGTAATCCAGGGGTACAGGCAGGGCAGTTCGGTGAACTGATAGAAGCGACCAGGGTTGCCCCAGGAATCGGGACCGTACTTGTAGAACAAAGCAACCCAGTCGGCCACAGAACCGTCAGCGGTCACCAGCGAATCCACGTCGGCATTGTAGGTCTTGTGGAACTGCTGCAGGTAGTGCTTGGGATACATGGCGAACGAGCGGCCTTGCCACTGCGCCAAAACGTACTGGAAGATACCGTAAGGCTTGGGGAAGGTCAGCTTGATGGTGTAATCATCGATCTTCTCGGCCTTGAAGCCCTCGGCCTGTTCGGCAGAAAGCCAGTCGGCGGTGCCACCGGGGTTCAGTTCTTTGTTCTGGACAACGTCCACAATGTAGAACATGAGATCATCGGCGGTGAAAGGCTCGCCATCAGACCACTTCATGCCCTTGCGCATGTAGATGGTGAATTCCTTGACGTCTTCGCTGGCCACAATTTCCTCAACGAGGTTGGGCTCGACGCCGCTGAAGTCAGCCTTCCAGCTGGTCAGGTGTTCCCACGCCGCAACGAAGAGCAAACCGCCCCATTCCGGGCTGTTGCCAACGAAGCCAACGCGCATCTGGCCGCCGAAAACGCCCTGCTCATCAGTCAAACCCGCAATAACGCGGGGGTTGGTGGGCAAGCGATCTTCAACGGGGGGCAGCTCGCCGGCAGCAACTTTGTCGGCCAGCATGGGGGACTCTTTGAATTTGGGCTCGGGCACGGCAGTAGCCTCGGGGGCAGCAGTAGCCTCAGGAGCCTTGGTGGCCTCGGGGGCCTTGGTGGCCTCAGGAGCCTTGGTAGGATCCACAGCCGCGGGTTGCGTAGCCTGCGGTTGGCAAGCGCCCAACAACATGGCTAACATAACCACAATGTTCAAAACAAGAAACTTACGCATGATACTCCTCCACATGTTTCTAATGGGTTGAAACTAACTGACAGATACGATGGGGAACGACTTTTCTTCTTCTTGCCGAAATCACCTCCTTTGACACTGGGCCCGCGGTACCAGTAAAAGCTTATCTTCTAGGCGGGCATGTTGAATCACGGATGAGAAGCTCGGTTGCCAGCCGTACCGACAGCTTGGGCTGTTCGGGATACGTGGCACGCTCCAACAGAAACCGTACCCCCATTGCCCCCAACCAGCTTTTTGGCACTGCAATGGTGGTGAGGGCGGGTACGACCTCTTTCGCCAGGTCGATATCGTCGAAACCAATAATGGAAAAATCGCGGGGAACGTCCAGCCCCAGGTCGCGCGCGCCATATAGCGCGCCGATGGCGGTATCATCGTTGCACACCATCACCGCGGTCACCTGCGGAGCGCGCGCCAGCAAGCGCTGCACCCCGGCATAACCATCGGCGCGGGTGAGTTTTGAACATTCGATGTAACTTTGGGAGATTCCGTGCGCTTTTAGCGTGGTCAGATAGCTTTCCATGCGCTCCCAAATGCCGGGCGGGCTGTCTTCCATCCACCCCAACAGGCCAATATGCCGGTGACCGAGGCGGATTAAATGCTCAACGCCCAGGGAGAATCCCTGAGCGTTGTCAATGAGTACCATATCAATGGGCATGGAAGGGGCGTA
>JAEXTI010000162.1 GCA_023406965.1 Chloroflexota bacterium | reverse complement strand
CCTGCCGGTAAATGTGGGTACTTAATACGTGCCTCAAACCGGCAGACTTAAGTCCTGCCTCAGATCTTATCTGTGGTAGAGGCAGGTCTTTAACGCGGGCTGCTCCATCGGGTTAAACGATTTATCGACTGGCAAGGCGACTGGGCATTCGCGCAAGACCTGCCCGGCCTGCCAGCCCGGCGGGTCTACCGGGTAGGCAAACAACCCTTGCCCGCCAGGACACGTTCCAGATGTCCCCACCTGGCCTGACTTAAAGCCCCGCCGCTACCAAGAGAATGGCCTCATTACTGTCTGCTGCGCGACCCGTCGACGCAAAGCTCGCAAAATTTTCGCTCGAGGGCGTTTCTGCCTTTCTTTGTTATACTTCCCCCATGCCCATCGCCCTCGCCCTCATCGCCATCCTCATCTGGAGCACCTTAGCCCTGGTTGGGGCGCGCCTCAACGCCGTCCCGGCCCTGCTGGTGCTGGGCATCACCCTCAGCCTCTCGGGCCTGTCCAGTCTGTTCCTGCGCGGCGCGTGGCGCGTGCCTCTCAAGGTGCTGGCGGTGGGCGTGGGCGGCATCTTCGGCTATCACTTCCTCTACTTTCGCGCCTTCGCCCTGGCCCCCGCCGTCGAAGCCAATCTCATCAATTACCTGTGGCCCCTGCTCATTGTGGCCCTCTCCCCGCTGATCCTGCCCGGCTATGCCCTGCTCCCGCGCCACATCCTGGGCGCGCTGCTGGGCCTGTCGGGGGCCGCGCTCATCGTTACCGGCGGAAAACTCAGCCTGCAAGCCGCCGCCCTGCCCGGTTACCTGCTGGCCCTGGGCGCGGCTTTCACCTGGGCGCTCTACTCCCTGCTCACCAAGCGCCTGCCACCCTTCTCCACCGCCACGGTGAGCGCCTTCTGCGCCGTCTCGGGCCTGCTCTCGCTGGGAATGTATGCCCTCAGCGGTCAAGGCTGGCAGCCCGTCGCCGACCTGGCCCCGCTGGATTGGCTCTTTCTCGTCCTAGCGGGCCTCGGCCCCATGGGCGCGGCCTTCTTCTTCTGGGACGCCGCCCTCAAAAAAGGCGACCCACGCGTGATCGGCTCGCTGGCCTATCTCACCCCGTTGCTTTCCACTCTCAATCTGGTGCTCATCGGCGGAAAACAGCTCACCCCGCTGTCCTTCCTGGCCATGTGCCTGATCATTGCGGGAGCGGTGGTTGGGAGTTGGGCAAATTCCAACTCGTCCGCAGCCGCATGATCTCTCCTGTGCCGCTTATAACGCCGAACTACTGATCCAAATCCAACGCTCATTCACGGTAGTTGTCCAAATATGGCGATCCCCGCCTTCGGAGCACCCGGAATATGTAGCAGGACAATACATTAATTCCCACCCGTGTATAAACGCCAGGCCTGGATAATGGCCGTCGATTGAAAATATAAACGGGGGGGAATTTTCATCCTGAGCCATCACCGCATAATTAATATATTCTGCGCCCCGGAGATAGAGTCCCGGTTCTTTATCAAGATACGCGGGGATTAAAGCACTGAGTTGTTCAGGATAATAACCATGATCCTGATAATACGCTTCGATGGCAGAAATAACCCCATCATATTTTGGTATCTTGCGAGAAAGCATGAATTCACACTCCAGATGTTCGACAAATGGGTCTTCAACATTTATTTCAGCCACAGTAAAGCCAGATCCACTCCCAGAAGAAACCCCCACCGTTTTAATGACCATGACAACAACGGTTATCCAGATCAAAATGCCACAAATTGCAAGCGCATTAATCCAACGCGAACTTTTTTCTTGAGATTGCTCCTGCTCCATATCAAAGCTCCTTCTCATAAACCATTGATTGACGGATACTCGATCAAATTTTCTCGTCTACTCGCTCACGGCACGAGCCAGGCTCGAGCCGGACGACTGATGCCGCCCCGCCCCCAGCACCTCCTCCAACAGCGGCAAAAAGCGCGGCAGCCAGCCCTGACGGATGACCCAATCCCACAGCGGCTCGGCTTTCTTCCACCCACCGGTATAGGCCAGGTGCCGGATTTGCCCCTGCCAACCCTCTTTCGTCCCCGCCGCCTTGAGGATGCTTGCCCATGAGTAGAACTGCTTATAGGCCGACCAGTAGCCTTCCTCCAGGCGCTCGGGGCTCATCCGCGCCGGGCGAAACACGGCGTGGCGCGTGTCGTAAAGGTTCCAATCCTCGCTCAGGATGCGCCCCTCGGCGACCATGCGCCCGTGCAGGGCCGTGCCGGGATAGGGTGTGAGAATGTGGAAAGTGGCCGTCTCCAGGCCCTGCCCCACCGCCCATTCCACCGTGCGTTCAAACACCCCCTCGTCATCCTCGTCCAGACCAAATACAAAGCTGGCATTCACCATCACCCCCAGGTCGCGCAGGCGGCGGATAGCGGCGGCGTAATCAAGGTGCAGGTTGTGGCGCTTGCCCTGGGCCTGCAGGTTGGCCGGGTCGAGCGTCTCAAAGCCGATGAACAGGCCGCGCAGGCCGCACGCAGCGGCCTTTTCCAGCAAGCCCGGCTGCAGCACGCTGGCCACCGTGGCCGCCGACTGCCACACCCGCCCCATGCCACGCATCCCGTCGAACAGCGCCCCGGCAAAGCGCGGGTTAGCAAACAGGTGGTCGTCCAAAAAGTACAGGTGCCGCCCGTGCAGGCTCTCGATTTCCGTCAAGGCTCGCTCAACTTTCAGGGTATAAAACGACTTGCCGCCCTGAAAGAAAGACTGCTTGTAGCAAAAATCACAGGAATGCGGGCAGCCCCGCGACACGACCAGCGAGTTGGGCACCAGGTAGCGATGCCGGTCGAACAGATCCCGGCGTGGAAAAGGCAGGTTCTCCAGCGTGCGCACCGTGG
>JAEXTI010000041.1 GCA_023406965.1 Chloroflexota bacterium | reverse complement strand
CTCAACTGGGCGGTGCTGACGGTGTCCTTCTACAACACCATCTCCCTGCTGTGGCTGGGCATCATGGTGCTGCTGGTCGGCAACCGCCGCTCGCCGGGCTCCTGGCTCACCTCCGCCGGGTTACTGCTGGGGGCGCTGTTTTTCACCAGTCACACTGCCATTCTGGGGCGCGGTCTGGCCGAAACCAGCTTTGGCATGACCTTCTGGTGGTGGGTCAGTTGGACCCCTGCCGTAGTCGCCCCGCTGGCCTGGTACGCAGCCATGTTTTGGTATGCCTCCGCCGCCAACCTATCCACCACCTTTCACCGCTTGAGCCTGGCAGCCGCAAGCGGGTTGGCAGTGTTCATTTTGCTCATGGTCGTCTTTACCAACCCGCTCCCTAACTATATGTATGTGGCCGGTCGTGTCATAGTCGCCACCCCCACCATTGCCGGTATCCCCATGCTCATCGTCTTCTACCTGGCCTTCTCGATTTATTGTTACAGTATGCCCATCCACATGCTGCTGGGCCGCCACCTCGCCGTCAACTCCCCTGCCGGTCAAACTCACCGGCAGGCTCGCCCCTGGTTGGTAGGCGCTTCGGTGGCCATGCTGCTGGCCGGGCTCATGCTGGCCTGGACGGCTCTTTGGGCGCTGGGGCCGCTGCCGGCCATTGGTCTGGGCGATCCCAGCGTCGAGCGCGCCGTCAAGCTCTTCGATGTGACCGTTTCCAGTCTGGTAGGCATCGCCGTCACCCTGCTGGGGCGCGCCATCGTGGCTTATGAAGTTTTCATCGGCCGCCCCCTGCCTCGCAACCGCTTCTTCCTCCAGTGGCGCAGCACGGTACTGCTGGCCATCGGCTTCGGCACCATCGCTTCCGCCTTGTTGGTCATCGAACTGCGTCCTGTCTACAGTTTGATGATGGCCGTGATCCTCATGGCCTTGTTTTACGCCCTGTATAGTTGGCGTTCCTACGCCGAGCGCGAACGCTTCATGGCCAACCTGCGCCCCTTCCTCTCCAGCCAGAACCTCTACAGCCGCCTGACCAGCACCGACAACCCCGCCGACTCCACCGCGCCGCATCTTTTTGAGACACTCTGCAGAGATATTCTTGGGGTTCAAAAAGCCGGATTGGTACCGGTGGGCAGTTTGGCCGCCCTGGCGGGCCCCCCCCTGCTTTACCCTCCCGACAGTAAAGCCGTCCCGCCTTCCGTCGCCGCCTGGGGAGGCCGCTTTCAACCGGGCGCGCACTGCCTGCCCGTAGATCATAACCCCGGCGGGTGGATGTGGGCTGTGCCGCTGTGGAGCCCGCAAGGATTGGCCGGAGTGCTGTTCCTGGGCGAAAAATCCTCCGGCGGCGTGCTCAGCGAGGAAGAGGTCGAATTGGCCCAGACCGGCGGCGAGCGTCTGCTGGACATGCAGGCGGGGTCGGAGATGGCCCGCCTATCGATGGATCTTTTGCGCCGCAGGTTGGCCCAACAACGCGTCCTGGAAGGCCAGGGTCGCCGCGTGTTGCACGACGAAATCCTCCCCGAACTGCACACCGCTATCCTCTACCTGGGCGGGCAGCCCGACCCCACCCCCGAAAACCGCCAGGCCGTTGAAACCCTTTCCGCCGCCCACCGGCGCATTGCCGACCTGCTGCATGCCGCCGGTCCTTCGGCCCCCACCCGCCTGGCCCAGGAGGGTCTAGCCGCTGCGCTGAACAGCCTTCTAGAAACCGACCTGGCGGGAGAGTTCAACGAGGTGCACTGGCACATAGAGCCCTCTGCCGAGGCGCGCGCCAAAGAACTACCTCTCTTCGCTGCCGAGGTGATCTACTTTGCAGCCCGTGAGGTGACCCGCAACGCCGCCCGCTACGCCCGCGGCGGGGATCGAGGCCGCCGGGTGGCTTTAACCATTGCCCTCGAGGAAACTTCCACCGGCAAGCTGCGCCTGCGCATCGCCGATGACGGCGTGGGGCTCAATCACGCCGCGCTCGGCGAGGAATCTGAGCCAGGAGCAGGCAGTGGTCTACGCATTCACAGTGCCATGCTGGCTGCCGTGGGCGCCTCATTGGAATTAGGCCCGTCCCCCTCCGGCGGCGTCCAAGCGGTAATTGAGTTCTAATTACAAAACAACCCCGCGCTGGGCTTCGCCCAACGCGGGGTTGTTTTGTAATTGTTTTAGGCAGACTATTCGAATCTTAATGCCTCGACCGGCTCCAAATTAGCCGCCCGGTTAGCCGGGTAAATCCCAAAGAACAACCCCACCGCCGTCGAGAACAAGGTCGCCAGCAAGATGGCATCCATGCCCACCTCGGGCGTCAGCGGCGTATCATAGGCCATTGCCACCTGCCCCACCACAAAGGCGATCAGCCAACCCAGCCCAATGCCGATCAACCCGCCAAACATACTCAACAAGGAGGACTCGGTTAGGAACTGGATTAGAATATCCTTGCGCCGCGCGCCCAGCGCCTTGCGCAAGCCGATCTCGCGGGTGCGCTCGGTGACGCTGACCAGCATGATGTTCATGATGCCAATCCCGCCCACCAGCAGCGAGATAGCTGCCACCCCGCCCAGGAAAATGGTCAGCACGTTGGTGATCTGCTTGGCCGTGTCAACGAAATCTTCCTGCGTGAAGATGGTGAAATCGTCATCGCCCAACAGGATGCGGTGCCGTTCGCGCAGAATCTGGGCCACTTCGTCCGAGGCCTGTTGAACATTATCGGCCCCGGTGGCCTGCACAAAAATCACATCCACCCGCCCGCTGCTGCGCCGGATCAGGCGCGATTGCGCCGTATCGAAGGGAATCAAGACCACATCGTCCTGGCTGCCAAACGAGCCGCCGCCCTTGGGCGCCAGCACCCCCAGCACACGGAAAGGCTGCCCGTCGATGCGGATGGTCGAGCCGGTCACGCCTTCGCGCGCGCCGAACAGCTTATCGGCCACCTCGGGGCCCAACAAAGCCACAGAGGCCCGTTCCAGCTGGTGCGAATCATCGATAAACTCGCCCTCGATCAATTCGTAGTTGCGAACCGACAGGTAATCGGGGGTAATCCCGGTGATTTGCGTGCGCGCGCGCTCGCCGCCATACACCACCTCCCGGTCGCTTTGAATCACCGGGGCCACATTTTCTACCGAAGGCGCCAGGAAAGCATCCTTCAAGGCATTGGCGTCGTTCAGAGTCAGCGGCTTTGGATTGCGCACTTCTTCCTGCATATTACCGCTAAACACGAACAGCAGGTTGCTGCCGATGCCGGAAATCGAGCCGGTAATGGCTGCCTGGGCCCCATTGCCCACCGCCAGCATGGCAATCAC
>JAEXTI010000028.1 GCA_023406965.1 Chloroflexota bacterium | reverse complement strand
CGCTGATTTTGTCTGGGCGCAGGCCAATGCGACCGCTGACGCGATAAACGTGCGTATCCACCGGGAAGGCGGCTTTGCCCAGGGCAAACTGAAGCACAATCGCCGCAGTCTTCGGCCCCACGCCCTTAAAGCGCATCAGCCAGGCCAGCGCATTGGCGTCAGAATAAGCCTTGAGGAAGCTCAAATCCAGGTTGCCGCGTTCAGCGGTGATTGCGCGCAGCACCTCCTGGATGCGTGGCCCCTTCTGATTGCCCAACCCCGCCGGGCGAATGGCCTCGATGACCGTTTCAACGGGCGCGTCGCGCACTTCCTCCCAGGTGGGCAGCACTTTGCGCAGTGCATGAAAGGCCTGGTCGCGGTTGCGGTCGTTGGTGTTCTGCGAGAGGATCGTCGAGACCAATTCGTCCATCGCCTCCAGCGGCTCGCGCCACTCTGGAATACCATACACCTCTTCCAGGCGTTGGTAGACAGCCTGGGCGCGTTCACGATGAGCGGAGTCGAATTCAGCCATGCCTAATCACGCTCCAGGCTGAAGGCAGCCCGCACTTCGCCGATTTCGAGCTTGCGCCAGTTATACAGCGGGCGGCGATCAAAGGCCGCCAGTTGTACGATTTCCTCTTTGTTGAGCGCGCCCAATTGGACAAGCACAGCCAGCGCCGCGGTGCCGACGGCACGCCCACCCTGGTCACCATCGCTGACCTTGAGGGCGATGCCCAGGGCCGGGGAGTCGGGTCCCAGCGCGCCGGGGCGAAGGGCCATGCCCTGGTATCCTTCCGCCCCCCCCTTGGAGATCACCCGCCCGCCGGTCACCTGCATGATTAAAGTGTCCCAACGGCCCGGCCCGGCAACCATATCGGGGTGCGCTGTCATGGCATTGGCAATTCGCCGCAGGGCAGCGGCTCGTTTCTCTGGCAAATCGGAAGGGTCTGCCAGCAGGGCGTAGGCGTGAGCGGCGTTGGTCAGCGGCGTGGCAAAGGTGGGGGCCGAGCAGCCGTCAATGCCCACCGGAATTTGCTCCGGCAGCAGAGAGACCATCTCGGCAAAGGCCTGAAGAATCACCTTTTGGACAGGATGCTCTGGGTTGAGGTAATCCTCAATACTGAAGCGGCGCATTTTTGCGTTCGCCAACATGCCGGTATGCTTACCCGAGCAGTTGTGACGGTTGGAGGTGGGCGTTTCACCGCGCTCGCGCATGGCCCGCGCGGTGGGTTCATGCATGGGGTAATGCGTGCCGCACAACAAGTCGGTTTCACGGATGCCAATTTTGGCTTGCATCCCGCTCAACACTGCCAGATGGTCTTCGGTGCCGGAGTGAGAAGCACAGGCAATGGCAATCTCGCGTTCGGAGAGTCCAAAAGCATCGGCGGCCCCGTCCTCGACCATTGAGAGCGCCTGGAAAGGTTTGGCCGATGAACGCAAATTGGCCCACGCCTGCGGGTCGCCATAGTGTGCGACCAGCCGGCCCTGCGCATCTGCAACCGCAACCGCGCCGAAGTGGATCGACTCAACCAGCGGACCGCGGGTCAACTCGACCAGAGGTTGGAAGGAATGCGGCATTCTATTCCTCGATGATCTCGGCCTGGGGCACGTAGCGGCGAATGAAATACTGCCGCAAACCGTAGCGCAGCCTTTGCTCATACATCGCCTGACGCGGCGCAGGCGCATCGAATTTCTTCATTAACTCAGGCACCAAGGTGGCTGTGTCTTCGGGCGAGCCCTTGGCTTTGGCCAGATCGTCCACCAGTTGTTCCACTTTTTGCAAGTAGGTTAGCTGGGCGCGAACCTGTTGGTGTGCAGCCAAACCACCGCGCCCGCTGACGATCAGAAATTCGCGGTATTCCGGCGACAAGAGCTGCTCCAACCCGGCAATCCAGGCCGGTAAGTCGGCCCCTGCCAGGAAGGGCGGCTGGTCCAGCACCACGGCGTCTCCCACTATGACGATCTTCAAATCAGGCAACACAGCCCAAATGGCTCCCGAAGCCGGGCCGGGGCTGTATTGCAGGATTAAGGGATGATCGTCCCAGTGAATATCCAGGTGATCGCTGAAAGTGATCTCGGGGGGCGCCCAGCGGATGCTGCCCAACCCGTTGATCAATTCCCATTCGGCGCCGGTTTCGGCGCCCTGAGCCTTGAACGTGACCGGGCGGTTGCGGAAGATCGCTGCCATCTTTTCATGCCCGACAACGGTGCAATCCATATTGCGCGAACCGAGGGTGCGGTCGAAATGAGCATCCAGGTTGATCAACAACCGGTCCACCCCACCGCCTAGATTTAGCAATGCGGAGCGCCAGGCACGCGCTTCCTCAGGGCGGAAAGGCGCATCGATCAAAATCAGACCGTGCGACCAGTTGATCGCTGCCAGGGTAACCCCGGAATAACCGGTCTCGATAAATACGTGGTGGGCGAGTTCTTGCATACTCCTTCCTTAATAAAAAACGGGTAATTCCCTGCCCCGCTTATGCCGGAGCGACAGGTAAAGTGAAGATGAAACGGCTGCCTTCGTTCACACGACTTTCAGCCCAAATACGCCCGCCATGAGCATTCACCGCCAGTTTGCAGAAAGCGAGACCCAATCCCAGGCCTTTCGGTGCTCGCTCTGCTTGCAAGCGGGTGAACTTGTCAAAAATCTGCTGCAGCGCGACGGGAGGAATGCCGGGGCCGTTATCCTTGACCGAAAATTCAATCTCCTCCCCTACCATCCGGGCGAATACAGAGATCTCTCCGTGGTAGCTGGTGTATTTGGTGGCATTATCCAACAGATTGATCAGCACCCTGCGGATCATATCCACATCAGCCAACACATAGGGGATTTCGGGCTGTACATCAATATGCAGAACCTGGTTCTTCGTTTCTACCACCGGCTGAACCGCGTCTACCGCTTCGTGGATGAGGGTGTTCACATTCACCGGGTGGCGATCAGAAACTACCTGTCCGGCTTCCAGACGGTAGATGTCGAGCAGTGTGCTGATCAGGCGTTGCATCCGTTCTGAAGATCGCTGTGCGATGGTCAGCACCGGCTGTAAGGTGCCTCGATCGGTAGCCGGCATGAGCATGTTCAACATGTCCAGGCTGGAGATGATGTTCGACAGCGGCGAACGCAGGTCATGATAGATCATAGCCATCAGATCATCGCGCAGTGCGTCCAGGGCCTTACGCGCCGAAAGGTCGCGCAGAATCCATTGCAGGGTAGGCACCGTGCCGGTATCCACCTTGCGAATGTGTACTTCTACAGGCACCGGCAACCCGCGGTGAGAGAACAACTGCGCTTCCTGACTAATCTCACTGCCACCTTCCAGCGAAGTCCGGTGTTCCTCCAGCCAGCCAGGGGGCAGATCGAGCATGTCACTCACCGAATGAGTGCTCAGGCTGCCGGGCTCGTGCCCGCTCATGCGCTCAGATTGGCGGTTGGATTCCAGGATGCTGCCGTTGAAATCGGTAATCCACACCGGGTCAATACTATCCTCGAACAACTCATGATAACGACGATGAGCTGCTTGAAGCGAATCGTACAATTGGGCGTTATAAATGGCGATTCCGGCCTGGTCGGCTATGGCTTGCAGCAGGGCCAGATGTTCTTCATTGAAAAAGTCGGGAACGGGGTGGACGATGGTCAGCACGCCCACAGCCCGGTCGCGGGTGATGATGGGAACGCAAATGGCCGATTTGGCTCCCGATTTTTCCGCGGCGTCATCGGGGCGGCGCAACCAGCGGTTATCCAGGCTGGTGTTCTGAATCAGGGCGCCTTCGCGGTTGCGCATGACCCAACCAGCCAGCCCATGCTCCAGGGTGGCGCGCAGTTGGTCCACCGTGTGCGGAACCAGGCGGTCGTGGACGATGATAGCCCCTTCCACCGGTTCTTGCTGTTCATTCAGCACGATCACGCTGGCACGCTCCGCGCCTACATATTTACTGGAGGAAGCCAGCACGCGCGACAACACGGTATGCAAATCCAGGTCGGTGGTTAACTCCCGACTGATCGTAAAAAGTAGTTCCAGCGAAGACCGGGTCACATCGGTCATCGTGCCCCCCGTGGCGTTCT
>JAEXTI010000024.1 GCA_023406965.1 Chloroflexota bacterium | reverse complement strand
CTTTCTGTTAGAACGCCGAAACGCGGGCTTCGTAACCGATAGCGCGGATGGCTTTTTCCAGGTCTTCGCCCTTCACCAGGTCAGGGTTATGCTGGACCTCGATTTTGCCGGTATTGAAGTACACCTTGGCGGCATCAACTCCATTCACAGCCGTCAGGGCTTTCTCAATTTTGACGATGCAAGAAGGGCAAGTCAGTTCCTTACTGCGTAATATAGTTTTCATCTCGAAACTCCTTTCAAATCTAGTTTGCTTTCTTGATGAAAGAATACCCCCTCCGAGAGCAACGTTCCATGATCTAAATCAGTTAACTGCACATAAAAAAATCCGCAGCCTGGAAATAGCTGCGGATGAATGCTGCTCAAATGTTGACGCGCCCGAATAACGCTGAGCTACCCTTCTTCTGCCAGGCCCTCCAGCGCTTTCAGGTCGCGAATGCCCACCCACTGCCGCCCGCTCTCAATGATCTCGCCGGTTTGAAGCTGGCTCATCACCCGGCTGACGGTCTCGGGCGTTGTTCCAGTCATTTCCGCCAGATCGTCTCGCGAAAGTGGCACATCGATCAACTGCATATCTTCTTTCGGCCGCCCCAGTTTGCGCACCAGTTTTAACAGCGTGAAGGCAATCCGCTTTTCCACCGGCATTGAGCTGAGCAGAAGCACGCGCTGGTTGGCATCATTCAACCGCCCGGCAACTACGTCCAGCGTCTTGAGAGCCAGCTCGGGATGAAGATCCAGGATTTTTCTGAACTCATCTGAGCGGATCGAAAGTACGCAGGTAGATGTTTGCGACTGGGCAGTATCGGGGTAAGCTGCCACACCCAGCGTAGCCAGGTTGCCGAAAAACTCCCCGGTAGTGAGCAAGTCCAGCAAGACGTCCCGTCCACCGGCAGCGTGTTGCAGCAATTTTATCTTTCCGTCCGCGACTACGAACAGGCGCTCAGCCGGATCCCCGGCATGGTACACGGTTTCACCAGCCTGATAACCAACCTCAACAAAGCTCTGGTTGATTCTGTCAAGTTCGATGTCTGGTAGCCCGGAGAAAAAAGGCAACCGCCCAAGGATTTTCATCCGCAGGTCTATCGAACAGTGCGCGGACTCGGTCATAGTCAAATTGACTGGAGATTTCCGTCTGGCCTTTAAAGAAGGCATGAGTTATTCTCGGGATTCTTGCGCCCAAAAACAAGAATTACGACAACGGCCATGTGGGCAGCACGTCCAGGTCCAACGGGTCGGTGTGCCCCAATACGTAGCGGTAGTATCCTGCCGCGGCGATCATAGCGGCATTGTCGGTGCAGTAGGCAAACGCCGGGATGTGCACTGGGAACAGTTGCTGCTCCAGAAAAGCGGTGCGCAGCGCCTTGTTCGCCGAAACCCCCCCCGCCAGCAGAATTTCCTTCACTCCAAAGGTCTGCGCCGCTTTGAGCGTTTTGCTCAGCAGCACGTCCACCACCGAAGCCTGGAAGCTGGCCGCCAGATCCGCCACCGGCAGTTCCTTGCCTTCCTCCTCCAGCTTGCGCACCACGCGCAACACGGCTGTCTTCAACCCGCTGAAAGAGAAATTCCAGGTGCCGTCCAGGCGCGAGCGCGGGAAGGCAAAAGCTGTCGGATTGCCTGCTTCCGCTGCTTTCTGGATGGACGGCCCCCCCGGATAAGGCAGCCCTAGCAGGCGGGCCACCTTGTCAAAAGCTTCGCCCGCTGCGTCGTCCAGGGTGCTGCCCAGGCGCTTATAAACCAGGTGCTCGGTGATCAGGTTCAGCTCCGAGTGCCCACCCGAAACCAGCAGCGCCAGCAGCGGAAACTGCGGCTCCGGCGGCGCAATGGTACCAGCCGGGTACACCCAGGCCGAGTAAATATGACCTTCCAGATGGTTGACGCCCACCAGCGGGATGCCTGCCGCCAGGGCCATGCCCTTGGCCGCGTTCACCCCCACCACCAGCGACCCGGCCAAACCCGGGCCGCGCGTCACGGCAATCGCATCCACATCGCTAATGCTGATATGCGCCTGTTGCAGGGCTTGCTCCACCACCGCATAGATGGTGCGCACATGCTGCCGCGAAGCCACCTCGGGGAACACCCCGCCGTATTGGGTATGGATATCAATTTGCGAGGCCACCACACTCGATTGCAGCACGCGGCCATTTTCCAGCACAGCCGCCGCTGTTTCGTCGCAGGAAGTTTCAATACCCAAAATCCGCCCAGGCGGAAAAACTCGTCCAAATTCGTCGATCTCGCTCACGATCTCTTTCTATCCTTTTACCGGCAAAACAAAATCCAACGGGTACGGCGCCAGCACTTCCATGACTCCGTCCGGGCGCACCCACACGGTATCTTCCAGGCGCACACCCATACCTCGCTCCGGGTAGTACAACCCTGGCTCGATGGTCATGACTGTGCCCGGGTTGAGCAGGTCTTCCTGCCCGCCCACCATGCGGCTGAAAGGCCGCTCGTGCACGTGCAGCCCCAGGCCGTGGCCCACGCTGTGCACGTAGCCTTCCTCGGTTTCCGGAGTGTTCAGCACCGACTTGTGCCCCTGGGCTTCAAACAGCTCGCAGGTTCGCCGCTGATACACCGAGAAATCCTCGCCCATCTTCAATTCGCTCATCAAGGTCTGGAAGACCTCTTTCACTTGTTCATAGAGCTTCAACGCCTCGTCGGGGGCATAGCCCAGGCACCACGAGCGGGTGAAGTCGTAGAAATAGCCACCGCCCTCTTCGCAGGGGAAGATATCGAACACAATCGTCTGGCCCAGGCGCATGATGTCGCCCGCGCTGCCGCTGGAGTGAGGCACGCCCGCATCCCGCCCGATGGCAAAGATGGTTCCTTCGGGGTTCTCCGCGCCGCGCTCGGCCAGCCAGCGGTTGATCAAACCCTTCACCTCGCCAATGGTCACCGGTTCGCCGTCCGCCTTCACCAGCACCCCGTCTTTGGCGCGCTGGTTGCTCAGGTAATCGGCCACCTGCCCCACCACACCTGTTGTCACCTGGCCCATGCGCCGGATGCGCTCCACCTCGGCAGGTTCTTTGGTCGACATGGCTTTCTTGATCACCGCGCCTTCCAAATCGCCGGTGAACACCAGCCCCGGCAACAGGTCTTGCAACCCGGTGATGATCGGGAAGACATTGGCCATCTCCGCCACGCCGTAAAGCGCCACCCGTCCTTGGGTCAGCCCGGCGTCCGCGAACATGTGCTTATAACGCAGTAAAGTGGCCAGCATCCGGTCGCCTTTGGCCTCTTTAATCAGCTCCGCTAGCGGGTAATTTGAATAACTGCGCGTCTCCAGGCCCGATTTGGCCGCTTCGTCGCGCTCCATCGGCCCGTGAAACAGCAAGCCTTTGCCGTCGAGCTTAAAGATCAGGTCCGCGCCGGTCAGGTGCGCCCCGCCTGTCAAATAAACCATCGCCGGGTTGTGCTGGCCCGGTCCAACCACCAGTAAACCATCCAGATCGTTCTCTTGCATCAATGCGGTCAGGTCGCTTTTCATTGATTCTGCCTTATTTAAAGTTTTCCAAGAATATTCTTCACCGCCACCAGGAGGGCGCCTTCTTCTTCCGGCAGCACCGTGCGCGGGTCGAAGAGCACCTGCTCATTTTCCACACGGGCAATCACCGGCGGGTTGGCCGCCCGTAACCTGGAAAGAAATTTGTTCGGCTGCGGCACATTCAGCGCCAGCACAAACGTGCGCAAGGTCTCTTCGGGCAGGCTGCCCCCGCCCACCGTCGAGCGAGCCTCGACCACCTCGCCCATGCCCAACACCGCGCGCCAGCGCTGTGCTCGCGCCTCGATCTGCTCCGGCGTTGTGCCAATCATCCGCCAGATCGGGATCTCCCGCTCGGCTTCATCTTTCAGGTAGTGCATCAGGGT
>JAEXTI010000023.1 GCA_023406965.1 Chloroflexota bacterium | reverse complement strand
CATCCCCACCGCGTCTGCCCCCACCGCGCGCAAGAAGCGTAAATCGGCAGGACTTTCAAACGAAGGCCCCGACAGGCCTGCATATACCCCTTCTCGCAGCAACAGCCCTGCTTTTTTGGCGGTTTGCCGGGTAATATTCCCCAATTCGCGATCATACGTCTGGCTCATGTCCGGAAAGCGCGGCCCAAACTCGTCCAGGTTCGGCCCGCGCAGCGGGTTGAAACCCATCATCGCCACCAAAGCCAGGTGATCGGTGATCAACATGACATCCCCCGGTTCAAAATCAGGGTTGATCGCCCCAGCCGCATTCGTCAAAATCAAGAATTCGGCCCCCAGGCGCTTCATCACCCGCACCGGCAAGGTGATTTCGGACATCGAGTAGCCTTCATAGAAGTGTGTGCGGCCTTGCAGCACCATCACCGGAACACCTTCCAGAGTCCCAAGCACCAGGCGTCCAGCGTGCCCTTGAACGGTCGAAATCCGCCAGAACGGGATATCGGTATAGGGCACAATCTGCGGCTCCTCCACCAAATCGGCCAGGCCGCTCAACCCCGACCCGAGGATCATCCCAACCCTAGGAATCAAAGAAGTCTTCGCGCGAATAGCATCTACCGCTTGGTCAATTTGTTCAAGCGTCAAGAATTCTGGCATGGTTTCCTCCACAGTATCAGGGACAACCGGGTGGTATTACAGAGTTGTTTTGTGCTCTGCAGCGCCGGCTTCTCTCATTATATCAAAGAAAAGCAGGCTGGCTTCAGGCGGGGATAGCGCTGCGCCAAACTGTGGACAGTGGTGATCAGTAGGCTTTAATCGCCTCAAATTCAAGCTTCTTTCACCTCTGACTGAATAGTAACAAATTTGTTACGAAACCGAAACGCTTTTTTTATTGAACATCCCCAAGGGGTATGTTATGCTTCTTTATACGTGACTACTTAGCCAGAGGTGGAAGAGGCCCGAATTTGAGGTGTGTGGGGTACTTCGCACCCCACACACACCTAAAATTAGGCAACTTTCCTTAACCTCTAAGTAGTTACCTCTATACAATTAGTACAGGTATCGAATTCGCTAGAATTTTTTTAACATTAGGATGGGGAGTGACGGAAATTAACCTTATTTCACACCAGGCCAAATTGGCCGGGAAACCAGGCTTTGCTAATGCTTCCGACGCTTCCCCTCTCGAACAGTCGGCGCTTCCATCTGTGGCCGATTATGAAAAGCAAATCCGGGAACTAAACCGGATGCTCGCCAACGAACGCAGCCAAAACCAGCGCCTGCACGAAATTAGTGAATATGACCGTCAGCTCGAGAACGTCACCGAGCAACCGGTCAGTGCTCAAATCACGGCTGCCATGCTCCAGCGAAACTTGAACTGTGGCTTAGTCTCTGTCATGGTCCATTCGCCCACCGAGCAAGCACTGGTCGCCCTGGCTTCCGCCGGACCTGATGCCAGCTTCATCCCTCCCAACTGCCGTCACTTCTACTCAAACGAACTCACCGGCCGGGCCATTCGCGCTCACAAAACCCTCATCCGCCAGCCCAACATCAAAGAGGTTCAGCCTCTCGAAATCGGCTCCCAAATATTCCTCTCAGAGATGTTCGTTCCGTTGATCTTCAACGGTCATTTAGAGGGCGGCATCCTGCTGGCAGATCCGGCAGAAGATAAATTCGATGCGATGGATATCCCTTTCATCGAAATTATCGGCGCTCACCTGCTCGACAACTGGGATATATCCCGTTACAACCAGGAGCTTACCGCCCTTTCGCGAGAAGCAGCCTCCCTTTCGTCCATCAGCGAAGCCAACAACCTCCTCACCCGCATTGCCGAAATTGCCCGCTCCATCCTCAACAACCACTTCGTCCTGGTGGCCTCCTTTGACCAGCACGAATGGCAAATGCGCACGTCCGGCAAGGCTCCCTATCTATTCCAATCCATTCGCACCTCGCCGCTGCAATTCTTATCCGAAACCTCGCGGGCAGCAAGCCCATTTCGCATTCGCGACACCCGCCGCGACCAGCGCACCGCCCACCTGACCCTGGACCGCTCTGAGCTGCGCACCATGCTGGCTTGCCCCATTCAAATCAACGGCGAGCCCCTGGGATTAATCCTGGCTTTCGGCAAGAAAACCGGTGCCGGATTCACTGAGCGCGAAGGGTTCCTCATGAACCTGCTCGCCATGCACTCCGCTACCGCTCTGGAACGTTGCCTGCTCGACCAGGAAGTTCGCTCCATGCTGCGTACCACGCAGTTGCTCAATGACCTCAGCCTGCGCATCACCGAAGCCGACAACCTCAACACAGCCGCCCAGGCCATTGCCCGCACCGCCTTCCGCATCTTCCAGGCCGAAACCTGCGGCCTGGTGTTGTATTCCGAAGACAACCGCATTGAAGCCAGCGTGCACTTCCCCCTCAACGCGGCCTCTTTCGACCACCCGCTGGAAATCATCCAGGAAGTGATGCGCACTCGTCAGATCGCTTACCAGGTGATCGACCCGCAGTATTCCCTCATCGCCATTCCCATCCAGACACAACGCCGCTGTTACGGCGCCCTCTGGCTTTCCATGACCAACGACAACAGTTCCTCGCACCGCCCCGTGGATGAAATCCGCATCCTCATCAACCAATCCTCGGTTGCCCTCGAGCGCTCCATCCTTCTGTCAGAGACGCGCCAGCAAGCCAGCGAAATATCCCGCGCCTACACCCAGTTGGACCTATCCTACGACCAAACCCTCCTGGCCCTCACCAAGGCCCTGGATGCCCGCGATCATGAGACCGAACTACACACCTTGCGGGTCACGCGCATTGCCCTTGCCATCGGTCGCCAAATCGCCTTACCCGCCCCGGATCTAAAAGCGCTGAAGCGTGGCGCCATTCTCCACGATATCGGTAAAGTGGGCATCAGCGACACCATTTTGCTCAAGAAAGGCGCCCTCGACAGCGCCGAATGGGAAATCATGCGCCGTCACTCGCTCATCGGCGGGCAGATCATTCAAGTGGTCACCGAACTTCACGACGCGCTGCCGGTCGTGGTCAACCACCACGAACGCTGGGATGGCAGCGGCTATCCCCATGGGTTGCGTGCTGAGGAAATCCCCCTCCTGGCGCGCATCTTCGCCGTCGCCGACGTCTATGATGCTCTAACCAACGACCGCCCCTACCGCGCGCAAAAATACACCCCTGAAGAAGCGCTCAACTATCTGCAATCCCAATCCGGGATCCTTTTTGACCCGAAAATTGTTCGGATTTTCACACGGATTTTCCCCCAACTGAACACCTCCGACTTACTGGAAGAATAGATGACCCGTCCGACCTCACAGCTTACCTTGACCGACGCGCAAAAACGGCGTCTCAGTTTGCCGGGCATTTTTGTTGGGGTATCGTTGTGCTTTGGAATGATCCTTTATGGCTGGTTTTTTGCCGAAACCGAATTTGCCCGGCTTTTAAACATCTTTTCCGGTTTCTTCGGCGTCATCTACACGATCGTCTTCTTCTACTTTCTCCTGCCCGGCAGCCGCCCGGGGCGCATTGACGAGTGGCTATTTGTTCTGGCCAACGGCATCATCGTCGGGTGGGTGTATTATATCGAGCCGGTCAGCCTGCCCAACATGACCTTGCTGCTGCTCTTCACGTTACTGCTCATGGTAGCGGTGGTAACCAACCGCATCGCCACTTATGCCTTCATCGGTTTTGCCCTGCTTTCCATCGCCCTCCTGCCCGGCATAATGGGCGAGACCACTCGTACCATTCAGTGGACTTTTCCTGTGATGGTAATTTTGATCGGCATCGCCACCAACGAAATCGTCGTCACCCTCAAACGAAACGTACTCACTCAAATCAACCGCCTCGAAACGGTCAACCGCATGACCCGCAATCTGGCGTCTACAATTGAAACAGCCAACCTTGTGGACATCATGAGCTTCGCCATCCAGACATCTTTTGAGGCCGATACCTACTACATCGGTTTTCTGGACGGCAACATCATCAAGTTGGATCTGTTTTATGACGAAGGAAAATTCTACGATGGTCTGGAGGTGGATCTAAAAGATTCGCTCACCGGGTGGATTGTTCGTCATCGCCAGCCGTTGCTCTTGCGCAACGTGCCCCACGAACTGGCCCGCATCGGCCTGCGCACCAGCCTCATCGGCAGCCCAAAAATTAGCCTATCCTGGATGGGCGCTCCTGTTTATTCGTCGGACAACTTCTTTGGGGTCGTGGCCGTCGCCTCCTACACTCAGAACGCTTTCAATCACAGCGACTTGGAACTATTGGAAAACTTTGCCCGCCTTTCGGGCACCGCCCTGGACAACGCCCGCCACCACGCCGAAGCCGTAGAACGCTCCCGCCTCGACAGCTTGACTAACACCCTCAACCACGGATCATTTATTCAAAGTTTGCAAGAATCGTTGAGACAGGCACAAAAAGAAAACTGGCCGGTCTCCTTAATCATGTTGGACATCGACCACTTCAAAAAATATAACGACAACTACGGGCACTTGATCGGCGATCAGGTGCTAGTTGGCCTGACCGATGCCATCCGCGAGCACATCAAGAACACCGACCTGGTGGGCCGTTGGGGCGGCGAGGAATTCGTCATTGCCCTGCTACACTCCAGCGGGGCGCAAGCGATCCGGGTTGCCCAGCGTATCCGCCTGACCCTGCAAGAGCTGCACCTTGTGGATCGAAATGATCATCTCATTCCCCCGCCCACCATCAGTCAGGGCATTGCCATTTTCCCGCAAGAATGCGATCAGGCTTACGCCATGATCGATCTGGCCGATCAGCGCCTATACACGGCAAAAGCCCGCGGGCGCGACCAGATCGAGCCAACGCAGGATATTTGGGACAGCCCCCCCGCCGATTAACGCTTCTACGCTGTTTCAGTCGCTAGAACGGATCTGAACGCAGCGATAGTCTGTTCAACCCCCGCGTCATCAATCCAGTAATGAGTCACCATGCGGAAGCGCCGCTCGCCCGTCGCGCCAACTTTCACACCCATCTCAGCCAGTCGCCGGACGGTTTCTTTTGCGTTAAAAGGCACGCTTTCAGCCAGCCGGGCAAAAACCATGTTCGTCGCCGGCACGGGCGTTTCCACCACCAGCCCAGGCAGTTCTCCCAACCCTTGCGCCAATTTCTTCGCGCGAGCGTGATCTTCCACCAGCCGCCCGGTCATTTTTTCCAGCGCCACAATTCCCGCCGCCGCCAGCACGCCCGCCTGGCGCATTCCACCGCCCAGTTGCTTGCGCATTCGCCGCGCCTGGCGGATAAATTCCTTCGAGCCGCACAGAACCGAACCAACCGGGGCGCACAGGCCCTTGCTCAAGCAAAACGTGACCGAATCCACCTCTTTGGTTAGTTCCGCTGCTGGAACGCCCAATGCTGCCGCCGCATTGAACAATCGGGCGCCATCCAGGTGGATCTTCAACCCGTGTTCGCGCGCCAATGCGCCAACCTGGGCCATGTAATCGAGCCCTAGCACCACCCCGCCGCAGCGGTTGTGGGTGTTTTCCAGCAAGATCAAGCGGGTCACCGGAAAGTGGACATCCTCCGAGCGGATCGCATCACGAATCTGTTCCAGGTTCAGCGTGCCGTCGGGCTGGTTGGGCAGCGTGTGCGAGTGAACCCCACCCAGCGCGGCAATCCCGCCCGCCTCGAACAAAAACGTATGCGCCAGGTTTCCCAGGATCACTTCATCGCCGCGCCCACAGTGCGCCAGCACCGCTGCCAAATTGCCCATCGTCCCCGAAGGCACCAGCAGCCCGGCTTCTTTACCCATGCGCTCCGCGGCCATCGCTTGCAAGCGATTGATGGTCGGGTCTTCCTCCATCACGTCATCCCCCACCACAGCCGCCGCCATCGCGGCGCGCATCTCGGGGGTTGGCTGGGTCACCGTATCGGAGCGTAAATCGACGATGTTCATGCTGCGACTCCTGAGGAGAGAAATCAGACCTAACTGCTGTGGCGCAGAGCCGCCAGAACGGCTTCCAGCTCTGCGGGGAGGGGCGCCTCAAAGGTACGTTCCGCGCTCTCGCCCGGCAGCCGCACAGTCAGCTTGTAAGCGTGTAGAAAATGCCGCTTCAAGTCAATGCTCGGCTTCCGGTGCCCATAGACCGGGTCGGCAGCCACCGGACAGCCCAGAAAAGCCAGGTGCACGCGAATTTGGTGGGTGCGCCCGGTGTGGGGATGCACATCCAGCAGGGTGTGCTCCGGAAACACCTCTCGGGTGAAGTATTCACTAACCGCTTCCCGCCCCTTTTGGTCCGGCACCACCGCCATCTTCTTGCGCTGGCTTGGGTCGCGCCCAATCGCCGCTTCGATCCGTCCCGAGGGTGTCGGCGGGTGCCCGTCCACCAGGGCCAGGTAAACCTTTTGCACCTGCCGCAAGCGAAATTGATCCTGCAGCCAATGGTGAGCATTGTCATTTTTCGCCAGCAGAATTAACCCCGAGGTGTCTTTATCCAGGCGGTGGACCAGCCCAGGGCGCTGCTCTCCACTGATTCCCTCCAGGTCCGGCGCATGGGCCAGCGCGGCATTCACCAATGTGCCGCTGGCATGTCCCGCTGCCGGATGCACCACCATCCCGGCTGGTTTGTTCACCACGATGAGATCATCGTTCTCAAAAATCACTTCCAGAGGAATGTCTTCAGCCACCAGGTCGGAAGGCTGAGGCGGAGGCACGCGTACCACCACTTCCATGCCCGCTTCCAAGGTCTGCCCGGCTTTGGTGGCCGTTTTACCATCCACCTGCACAAAGCCATCCTTAATCAGACCCTGCAACCGCGAACGGGTGAACTCGGGCAACTGCTCTACCAGATATTTATCCAAACGCCCTGACCCAGCAGGGTAAACAAACCGGTGCACCGTATCACTCATGCCGGGGGGAACTCGCTTTCGTCCTGTTTCGCATTTTGTTCGACAGGCTCAGCCGCTTCGACGGCTTTCGCTTTACGCTGTCGCCGGTCTTGCATATAGACCGTCAGCAGCAGAATGGCGCAGCCAACCGTGATGCTGGCATCCGCCACGTTGAACACCGGGAAAGTCCCCACAGAGACAAAATCGGTCACATGCCCAATGGTGACCCGGTCAATCAAGTTGCCCACGGCTCCAGCCAGTTGCATGCCCAAGGCCACCCGCAGCAAAGGCTCCTGCTCAGGCACCTGTGGGAAGTAGAAGATGATTACCAGAGATACGATGATCGCCAGGATGGAAAAGATCAGATTCTGGCCCTGAAACATCCCAAAAGCCACCCCGGTGTTGTACCAGTGCACCACCCGCGCATAGGGTTCCAACCATTCCCAGGGCATCCAGGATGAGCCCATCGGAATGTTGGCCCGCACCAGTGATTTTGTCCATTGATCCAACGCCACGATGACGCCTGCGAACAGCGCCAGAAACGTATAAGCCCTCACATAATATTTCAAAAGAGTATTCCTCCGAGTAGACTGACCCCCATTTTACTCGATAATAAGGCTTTCCCCAAAAACATCTTGCCGCTCCCCCACCCACCAGAAATGCGCCGCGCAGCCCTTGCGGCAATCTCGAGCGCCAAAACCCGGGGCAACCACCCTAGATGGGTACATTTTTGCCAGGCGCTGGCTCCAGGCACATTCCAGCGCTTCGTGGCCCACGACAAACCAAAAGCCGATCAAGTCTGCATAAGGCCGGAAGTAATCAATATGCCAGCGCGGGTTCTCGGCAATGCGCAAATGGTGTTTGATTCTGGCGCGCAAGCCGCCCGAGCCCTGCGCGCTGCCCACGTAGACATAAGCCCCGGTGGGGAACAGAAAACACCCCAGCTTCCCAACCGTGATTTCACTTGGTTGGGGCAGGAACAGGAACAAGGCATAGGTGCCGCCGACTGGCGGAAGTTCAGCGTAAGGTTTCAATATCCATTAATATACAGCGTTTTTGGACGTCGTGCTATAAATAATGGGAAAGGAATTTCTGCATGATTACCATTCGTCCGGCAACCCCTGCCGACATCCCTGCGCTCAGCAACCTGCACCGCGAACTGCACGCCCTGCACGTAGACCACGAACCGCACCTGTTTCGCTTCCCTTCCGAGCCGGAATGGGACGCGTGGTTTAAAGACCGAACCGATGCCATCCTGAATGCGCCTGCCGAAGCCCTCTTCCTGGCCGAGATGGACGGAAGCCCGGTTGGCTTCGTTCACCTGCTGCTTCGCAACCCGCCTCCACTGCCCATCTTCACCCCACGCCTGTTTTGCTCGGTCGAAGAAATCGGAGTTGCAGCCGCCTGCCAGCATTGCGGAGCAGGCCAGGCCCTCATGCGCGCCGCTGAACAGTGGGCTCGGGAACGAGGCGCATCCACCCTCGAATTGAGCGTTCATGACTTCAACGCCCAGGCCATCGCGTTCTACCGGAAACTCGGCTTTCAATTTGCCACACACCGTATGACACTCCCGGTAGATTGACCCCGTTTATCGTTTCTTTGGGTCAAACATCAGCGCAATGATCAGCACCAGCTCGGCTGCCTTTGAGATCAACCCAATCGGGCTCAGCGATCCGTTCATCACAATATATAGGACAATTGTCAACGCGCTGTAAGAGACCAGCACCCAGCGTGCCAATTGCCGAAATCGATCCAAAAAAGCCCAGGGCAGCAGGTACGCGCCCAACAAGCCCACAAAGCCCGCCGCATTGAGCAGGAACAGCACATCCCCAAACTGGATCCCCAACGCCAGATGAATGCCCGCCGTGATGAGCGCCGCGACAATCATCAACCCTTCCAACCAGCCAAATTTCTTCGTCATTTCAACCTCCAAAACGATCCGATTTCCTGACCAACCATCCTGCCAACCACAACCCTGACCCGCCCAAAACCAAATCTCGGGCGCGAATCACCAGCGCAGCGGCGAAACCCAACGCAGGGTCATACCCGGCTATTTGCACCCCCAGGGCCAGCCC
>JAEXTI010000010.1 GCA_023406965.1 Chloroflexota bacterium | reverse complement strand
GGTATTGAGAACGTGGAATCCGGCCTCGCGGAAATTGTCTTCGGCGCGCCCGGCTGGAAAATTGATGCTGGTGGGGCGGTGGCGGTGATACAGCGAATGGCGCACCTGGGGCAGCAGGTATTTGAGCGCGTAGTGTTCGTACTGATCTGATGTGGCGAGCCACACGTGGTCGGCATAGGAGGTGGACGGTTCCCAGGAGGCGAAGCCCAGCGGCTGCCCGGTTTGCGGCTGACGCAGCACCCAATGGTTTTGCTCGTCACCGTTCAACCAGCGTAATGCGCTATACCACCAGTGCGGGTTGAAGTGCCGCAAATCTAAGGATAGGTTCCAGGTGACCTCTGGAGGGTATAACTCTTGCAACCAACGCTCTTGCCAGGCCCAATCGCCCCGGCGGCGCGGCGAGATCAGGGGGTGGGTGTCCACCATCATGCCCGAATCACCGTTGCCCACCCAGGTGGTGCGCCGGGAGCGTTCCACAAAGCCGGTTTCCAGGTACAACTGGTAGGCGGCGGGGTTATCACTGCGCACTTGCAGCCAGGCAGCAGTAGCCCCGTGCGATCGGATGTGCTCTAAGGCGCGCAGGGTTAACTGGTGGGCGATCCCGCGCCGGCGGTAATCGGGATGCACGGCTACGTTAGCAATTAAATAGACCCATTTCCCATTGCGGTAGATGGGAATGAGGCTGATGTTGCCAATCAGGCGGCGATCCTCTTCCCAAACATACCCGTGCAGCGGGGTCGAGATGCGCTCGGAGGGCCCGGTCATCCAGCGCAAGATCGATGGGTCGGCAGCGGATTTGCGGATGTGGCGCAGATAGTCGCGCCCGTCCGGGTCCAGCGTGCCGGTAAAGCACGTTTCGATCAGGTCGGCGACTGGGAACAGGTCCTTGAGCACGTTCAGGGGGCGTATGTGAGCTGCTTGAATGGGGACATCGTATCTCACAATTGAATTGTACCCGAGTTGTTTTTTCCTGGTGGAGATTTTAAGACGGCTCATTGAAAATTGGTGCGGGACTTGCCACGGCGTCTCCCAAAGAATATTTATGATAGGGGCTTTTCTTACAAGCTTCTAATAGAATATTGGTTCTTTTCTTGGGTGGCTGATGCTATAATGACAAGAGCAGAATAGCAACAATTACTGAAGACCATTCTGCAAGAGGACAGAACCTTATGATGCGATTTGACCGGTTTACCGAGCGTGCCCAGGAAGCAGCCCAGCGGGCCGCCGAAATCATTCAGCGCTACGGGCACAACCAGATTGACACCGAGCATATCCTCCTGGCGATGATTGAACAGCCCCAGGGGGTCATTCCGCAATTGCTGGAGCTTCTAAAGGTAGATGGCGCGGCGCTTTCAGAGCGCCTGGACTATATTTTGCGCACCAGCCCGAAGGCCAGCATTTTTGGCGGCGGCGCCGGGCAAATTTTTATTACCCCCCGCGTCAAGCGCATCATCGACCTGGCTAATGAAGAAGCCAACCGGATGAAAGATGAGTATATCTCCACCGAGCATCTCTTTCTTGCCATCCTTTCCGAGCGCAACACCCCGGCTGCGCGCCTGTTGGAAGGGGCGGGCATTACCCGCGAGCGGGTGGCGGATTCGATCTTGCAGTTGCGCGGCGGGCAGCGCGTCTCCGACCCACAGGCCGAAACCCGCTACCGCACCCTGGAAAAATACTCGCGTGATTTGACCCAACAAGCTCGCGAAGGCAAGCTGGACCCGGTCATTGGGCGTGACAAAGAAATTCTGCGCGTTATGCAAATCCTTTCGCGCCGCACCAAGAACAACCCGGTGCTCATCGGCGAGGCAGGCGTGGGCAAGACAGCCATCGTGGAAGGGCTGGCCCAGAAGATCGCCACCAACGACGTGCCCGAGATTCTAATTGGTAAAAAAGTGATTTCTCTCGACCTGGGCGGGATGATCGCCGGTTCGCGCTTCCGCGGCGAGTTCGAGGAGCGTTTGAAAGCTGCGATTGAAGAAGTGCAGCGCTCAGAAGGCGAGATTATTCTGTTTATTGACGAGTTGCACACCGTGGTGGGGGCGGGCGCGGCTCAGGGCGCCATGGACGCTTCCAACATGCTCAAGCCTTCTCTGGCGCGCGGTGAGTTACAGTGCGTGGGCGCCACCACCCTGGACGAATATCATAAGCATATCGAAAAAGACTCGGCCCTTGAGCGGCGTTTTGCCCCCGTGTATGTGGACGAGCCCAACGTGGAAGACACGATCAAGATGCTGCGCGGACTGAGCGATCGCTACGAAGCCCACCACAAGGTGCGCTTCGCCGACGACGCCCTGGTGGCTGCGGCGCGCCTTTCGTCCCAGTATGTGCCCGACCGGCGTCTGCCCGACAAGGCCATCGACTTGATCGATGAGGCGGCTGCCAAGCTGCGCGTGGCGCTTTATTCGCTGCCCCCTGAATTGAAGCAAGAAAAGACCGAGATTGACCGCCTGACCGCTGAAGAAGAGCAGGCCGGTCTGGAGCGCGATTATGAGCGCGCTGCTCGCAAGAAAGCCGAGCGCCTGCGCCTGGAAACCGAGTACAACGAAAAACGCGAGAAGTGGGAAGCCGAACACCAGTTGGATGAAGTGGTGGACGTGGACGACATTGCCCAGGTCATTGCTCAGTGGACGGGCATTCCGGTGAGTCAGATGATGGAGAGCGAAGCTGAAAAGCTGCTCTCGATGGAAGACCGCCTGCACGAGCGTATCATCGGGCAGAAAGAGGCCGTCCATGCCATCTCTGATGCCATTCGCCGGGCACGCTCGGGCATGAAGGACCCCACCCGACCGATTGGCTCGTTTATCTTCATCGGCCCATCGGGCGTCGGCAAAACCGAACTGGCCCGCGCGTTGGCGGAGTTCCTCTTTGGCGATGAGGACGCACTGGTGCGCCTGGACATGAGCGAATACCGCGAGCAGCATACCGTCTCGCGCCTGTTTGGCGCGCCTCCCGGATACGTCGGTTATGAGGAGGGCGGGCAATTGACCGAAGCGGTCCGCCGCCGCCCTTACCGCGTGATTCTCTTTGACGAGATTGAAAAATCGCATCCCGAAGTGTGGAATGCATTGTTGCAAATCCTGGACGACGGGCGCCTGACCGATGGTCAGGGACGGCTGGTTGATTTCCGCAATACCGTCCTCATCATGACCAGCAACCTGGGCACCGAGTTCGTCCGCAAGGGCGGCACGCTGGGCTTCCTCCAAACCGATGATGACGCCGAGGACCGCGCCATGCACGATAAGATTGAGAAGGCTCTCAAATCTACCTTCCGGCCCGAATTCCTCAACCGCATCGACGAGATCATCATGTTCTCGCCGCTCAGCGATGCCGAGATGATTGAGATCGTTGGCTTGCAGATGAAAGATATTCAGATGCGCCTGCAAGAACACGGTTTGACCGCGGAGCTCACAGTGGCGGCGCAGGAATGGTTGGCGCGGGTGGGCTTCGATCCCAGCTTTGGCGCGCGCCCGCTGCGCCGGGCTTTGCAAAAGCACGTGGAAAGCCCGCTTTCGGTCAGTATGCTTTCTGGTGAATTCCACTCAGGCGACACCGTTCTGGTGGATGTGGAAAACGACAAGATTGTTTTCCGCAAGACCGGAAAAGCCGCGGAGGAACCGGCATCGTAAAATGCTTCCCGGCACATCCCAAATCGTCCCGTTCTTGAAGAACTGCCACATCTTCGGCCGCATGAGCGACGCAGATGTGAACTTCATTGCTGAAGGGATGGAAGCCCTGCGCTTCAAAGCCGATGAAATGATCTTTGAGCAGGGCGCGGATGCGACGGATTTTTACTTTGTTTACAACGGGCGCATTAAGGTTATGCGGCAGCCTCGCCCGGGGGCGGATGAAGAGCTGGTAGGCTTCCTCAACGATGGCGATTACCTGGGGCTGGAAGTTTTGCAATCCTTTGGGACGCACCGGGTCTCGGCGCAAGCGGTGAGTGATTGCATTGTGCTGCGCCTGAACAGCGATCATTTCACCCAGGCGGTCAATCGCAATCCCGAACTGGTGCCCCGTCTGAAACTGATTCTGGCAAGCTACCTGTTTAGTTTAAAGCTCAAGCTGCCCTGGATTAACCCGGAAGAATACATCTACTACATTGCCCGCAAACACCCTTTCATTTTGGTGCTCAACCTGGTTCCCCTGGTGTTGGGCTTGCTGGTGTTGTCTGGCATTCTTCTGTTGTTGGCTTTGGTCACCACCATGTCGTTTTTCAATTACCTCCAGGGCCTTCTATGGCTGGTTGGGTTGGTGTGGGGTGTCCTTTTGTACGTGGATTGGAGTAATGACTACTACGTGGTGACCAACCGGCGGGTTGTCTTTCAGGAGCGCATTGTACTGTTTTACGACAGCCGCCAGGAAAGCCCGCTGGAGCAGGTGCAATCTTCGGTCACACGCACGGGCTGGTGGGGAAGGCGGATTGGATTTGGCGACGTCGCCATTCGCACTTACATTGGCGAAATCATGTTCCGCGCTGTGCAAAACCAGCAGGATGTTTCGGATATCGTGGAAGAGCATCGCCGTCGCTCGATGTCGATGATGCGCCAGGCTGAACTGCGCACGATGGACGAGACCATTGCCCGCAAGCTGGGAGTTCTTCCGGCGCAGTCTCCTGCGCCGCCTCAGCCGGCTGATACTCCCCGCCCGCAGACCCGCATACAACGCTTTCTTAACACAGTGTTCCGCTTGCGTTACCAGGATGGCGACAAGATCACTTACCGAACCCATTGGTTCATTTTGATGAAGCGCATCTGGTTCCAAACTTTGAGCTTTCTGGTTGTTTCAGGGGCGGCATTATACATGACGGTGCGTGGGGGCTCTATGCCCAACCTGCCGGTGGTAGGAATTCTCATGGCGCTGCTGCTTTTGTGGATGATCTTGCTATTGTGGTGGATTTACATCTACTACGATTGGCACCACGATGAGTACATCGTTACCAACGAGCAGGTCAGCGACATCAACAAGAAGCCGCTGGGCAAAGAGGAGAAGCGCACCGCGCCGATCAAAAATATCTTGTCCATCGAGTACCGCCGTCTGGGCATCATTGGGCTGATTTTGAACTACGGCACGGTTTTCATTCGCGTGGGCACCGAGACCTTTACGTTTGACGATGTTTTTGACCCGGCCGAGGTTCAGCGCGAGTTGTTCCAGCGGCTGGCCAAGGTTCAGCTTCGGGAAAAGCAGGCCCAGGCGGATGGAGAGCGCCAGCGCATGGCCGATTGGCTGGCGGCCTACCACCGCGTGACACACCGGTAGACGCGGTTAGGTTGGTCTCCCTGATTAGGCCGAGGGGATCGGCCTGAAGCACAACGGTCCTGTAGGGGCGCAGCGGTGGGAAAAGAAAAATAAATCATCCGGAATCGAGTTGCGCCCGTGGTGAAGAGAAGAGGCCGCGGAGTTTGCAGAGAAGCCTGGTACAAACGGGCGGGTCTTGAGGGTGGATGAATGGGATCAACCCGCGGGAATGTTCGAAGGTGATCGGAGCCAGCCGGCGTTAAAGACCCGCCCCTACGGCGCAAAAGGCAAGAGGTGGCCGGCTTTTTTGATTTCCATAGTGTTTCAGGGTAAAATAGGGCTCGAACGTAGAGGTACGAATAATTATGGCACTTCGAGAAATTGTATACACCCCCGATCCGGTGTTGCGCCGTAAGGCGCATAAAATCACCAAGTTCGACAAAGATTTACAGGTATTGATCGACGATATGGTTGAGACCATGCGCGAAGCTCCCGGCGTTGGCCTGGCCGCGCCCCAGGTTGGCGTTTCCAGCCGCTTGATCGTGGTGGAATATGCTGAGAACGAAGAGGAGGAAGAGGACGCTCCTAAGAAGCTGTATGTGGTCATCAATCCTGAGATCGACGAGGCTTCGGAAGACATGGAGCTGGGCGTGGAAGGTTGCCTGTCGGTCCCACGGATGATGGGCGAGGTGAACCGCCACCTGAAAATTACCGTGAAAGGCCTCAATCGCCAGGGGAAGCCCGTCAAGCTCAAACTGCAGGGCTGGGTGGCACGTATCTTCCAGCACGAGATCGACCACCTGGAAGGAATTTTGTATACCGACCGCGCTACCAAGTTGTGGCGCCCGGCTGACGACGAGGAAGTTCAAGACAACGTGTAAACGGCGCCCATGCACCTCACCCACCTGTCGCTGACCAATTTTCGCGCCTTCACCCGCCTGGATATGGATGTTCCCAGGCGGAATCTTTTGCTGGTGGGTGACAATGCCCAGGGAAAAACCAGCCTGCTCGAGGCGGTCTATTACCTGGCGACCTTCACTTCGTTTCATGCCATGCACGACAGGCAGTTGGTGAATTTTCTGGCGGCCCGCGAACCGCTGGCGGTGGCCCGCCTGGTCGCCGATTATCAGCGCGGCCCCACCCGTCACCGCATGGAAGTGCGCCTCATTCACGAGCAGAACGGTATCTCGGGTCAGGGCCGGCTGCGCAAGGAAATCCTGCTGGATGGGGTGAAACGCACCGCGCAAGAGGCCACCGGGCACTTTGCCGCAGTGATCTTCCTGCCGCACATGACCCGCATCATCGAAGATAGCCCCGAGGAGCGGCGCAGGTATCTCAACCTGGCCCTTTCTCAGGCCATTCCCGGCTACGCAGCTGCCCTGCAGGATTACAACCAGGCTCTCTCGCAGCGCAACGCCCTGCTCAAACTGCTGGCCGAGCGCGGCGGCGACCCGGGACAACTGACTTTCTGGGACGAAATTTTGGCAGATAAGGGCGCGATCTTGCTGCGCCACCGTATCTTTGCTATTCAAGAGTTGGAACGCTTCGCCGCTCGCATCCATGCCCGGTTGACCAACCAGCAAGAGATTTTGCAACTGGTTTACCAGCCTGCCTTCGACCCTCTGCCGCAGCCCGAGGGCCAGTTTGCCTTGCCGCTGCGTACGGTGGTGGATCGCAGCGGGCTGAGCGTGGAACAAATCCGCAAGGGTTTTGTAGAGCGCCTGGGCGCGCTGCACAACGAGGAAATTCAACGCGGCGTGACCACCATTGGTCCGCATAGGGACGAGCTGCGCTTTTTGAGCAATCAGATCGACCTGGGCGATTTTGGCTCACGGGGCCAGGTGCGCACGGGGTTGCTTTCGCTCAAGCTGGCCGAGGCGCAGTGGATGAAAGATCGCACGGGACAGTGGCCGGTAATGCTGCTCGATGAAATTCTGGCCGAACTCGACGATCACCGTCGTAACGACTTGCTGGCGTATTTGGGTGAGTGCGAGCAAACTATGCTCACCACCACGGATCTCAACTTGTTTTCTCAAGATTTTGTGGACCACAGCACGATCTGGAGGGTCACGCAAGGAGTGATAGAGACTTCGTAATTGAACCGCCGAGGGGGGAGGCACATCACACAGCTTTGCTGCGTTGATTTCGGGGGTTGTTATGAACGATGGGCAGTGTAGTGTGCTAGAATTCAAATAAGATGGAATTGGGCTCGGTTCCTTACCTGGTTCCGGTCTGGTTATCGCTGATCGCCGTGGTTGTGATCGTAGCGGATAATTTGCGACGTCGAAACCGGCCTTGCGCGCTGCCTCTGGCAGTCATGGGTACGCTCATCGCAGTCTGGTGCCTGGCGTTTAGTTTGGAATTGCTCGCATCCGATTTGCAAACGATGCGGATCATTGAGCAGTTTGAATTTGTCGAAGGTGGGTTGGGCGCGGCGGTGTTGTGGTATGTGCTGGAGTATATCCAGCCGGGACGCCGCCTGAGGAAACGCCATCTGTTGCTTCTTTTCGTTGTGCCGCTGCTTTCTTTTCTACTTTCACAAACGAATTTCGCCCATGAGCTTTACTTCCGCGGGCCATTTGTCGTACACCTGGGGTCGGTTTCCCTTTTGGGATACGAGAGCCGTATCATGGCCTGGGTGGATGGGGCTGTTGGAATTGCGTTTTATCTGGCTGCGGTCAGTTTATTGATCGGGCATATCACGCGCATGCCGCCCATTTATCGCAGTCAATTGTGGTGGACGGTTGGAGCATTGGTCGTTCCGGGTTTGATCGGCCTGCTGTTCATGTTGGAGATTATGCCCTATTATTTGGGCGATTTCCTTGTGACGGGTTTAGCTTTGGCTGCTGTCCTGTTGCATTGGATCGCGCATCAAGCCAGAATTGCGGAATTGATGCCCTTTGCGCACGATCTGCTTTATCGCCAGATCGATCAAATTGCGGTGGTGCTGGATCGCAACATGCACGTTATTGAGATCAACCCGGCCGGCCAGCGTGTTTTTGGTGAGGCTGCTCGCTGGGCTGTTGGCGAGCCGCTCGAGCGGCTGCTGCCTGGCGTCGTGTTGCCTTGTGGACCCAACCACGACTCTTCCGGTTACATCCCCATCGGGGAGCGAGTCTTTCTAACCAACAGCTCGCCGATTCAGGATGTTCAGGGCAGTCCTTATGGCTGGCTGGTAATGTTCTACGATACCACCGAACAGATCCAATTGCATGAGGTGCTCACGTCCAGCGAAGCGAGGTATCGCGGCCTGGCAGAAGCCGCTAACGATGCCATCGTGATCATTCAGGACGGCAAGCTGGTTTATGCCAACCGGCGCTGCATGGAGCTGGGTGGATATTCGCAAGAAGAACTCATCGGACAGGACTTTACCCGTTTTCTTCGCCCTGAAGATCACGAGCAAATTATGGGCGCCTACCTGCGCCGTTTATCCGGCTCCTCACCAGGCAGCCTGGTTGAATCAGCTTTACTGACTAAAGATGGCTCCTGGCGCAATCTTGAGTACAACACCGGCCTGATTGAACACCAGGGCCGGCCGGCGGTGGTGGCCTACCTGCGCGACATTACCAGCCGCAAGGAGATTGAGCAAAAACTGCGCGACTCGGAGGAGTTGTACCGTTCGATCATCACCGTTTCACCAGACGATATTTCTATTACCGACCTGGAGGGACGTATTCTGCTCGTATCGCCGGCGGGCCTGCGAATGTTTGGTTACGCTCCGGAAGATGCCTTGCTGGGCAAATCACTGGCAGAGTTCGTTGCCCCGGCAGACCGCGAGCGCTTCATTCAGGATGTTGCTCGATTGGCGCAAGGTACGGGCGCTGGGATTCTGGAGTATCACGGGCTGCGCAAGAATGGCACCTTGTTTGAGTTTGAAGTCAACGGGGGCGTGCTGCGGGATGGAGCCGGAAAGCCCAAAAGCCTGGTTTTCGTGGTGCGCGACATCACCGAGCGAAGGCGGATCGAGGCCGGCGAGCGGCAGCGGATTCAGGAACTGGAGGTGCTACGGGCCACCTTGCAGGATATTTCGGCTGAGCTGGAACTACCCCGCTTGTTGAAGGCGATTGTGGAGCGCATGGTCGGGTTGATGAATGTGCGCGACAGCGAACTGGCCATGTACCATGAGGATACTCAGCAGTTGGAGATCGTGGTCAGCTACCTCAAGGAACGGGACTATACCGGAACGATGATGCAGCTAGGGGAGGGCTGTATGGGCCTGGTGGCTCAAACACGCCAATCGATGGTCATTGACGATTACGCCGTATGGGAAGGCCGCAGCCCGCAGTATTTGTCCTCGCACACTTCTATCGTGGCAGTGCCGTTGGTCAGCGGCGGACGCCTGTTGGGTGTGCTGGCAGTGGGAGACGAGGCGGCAAAGCGGAAATTCAACCACCGCGATATGCAGCTATTGGAAATGTTCGCCCAACAGGCCGTGATTGCCATTCAGAACGCCGAGTTGTTTAGCGAGGTGCAGCGCCTGGCTACCATTGATCCGTTGACGGGGATTTTGAACCGGCGCAGCTTCTTCGAACGCGCTATGCAGGAGTTCACTCGTTCCCGCCGCTATTACACGCCGCTTTCGTTGATCATGCTGGATCTGGATCACTTTAAGAAGATCAATGACACCTTTGGGCACTTGATCGGCGATAAAGCGCTGAGCGAAATCTCTCGGACATGCGCTTCGCAAATCCGCTCCTCCGATTTTGTGGGGCGCTATGGTGGCGAAGAGTTTGTGGTGCTGCTGCCCGAGACGAGCCTGGAGGGGGCTTTGTGCATTGCCCAGCGGCTTTGTGACACCATTCGGGATGTAACCATCGAGTCGAAACAAGGGCTGGTGAAGGTGACGGCCAGCGTGGGGGTGGCTGAGTTGATGGAAGATTACGCCAACCTGGATGTGCTGCTGGAGCACGCTGATGCGGCGCTGTACCGCGCCAAGCAAGCCGGACGCAACCGGGTTTCGGTTTGAGTGTATAATCAGCGTGCCATGGAAAAGTTCATCCTCGACACGCAGAATTTGCTCAAAATCCACCTGACGCCGCGGCAAGTGGCGGCTTTTCAACGTTACGAGCAAGAATTGATGGACTGGAACGAGCGCATGAACCTGACCGCCATTCGGGATGTGGAGGGTGTTCGCACCAAGCACTTCCTCGACTCGCTGACCTGCACATTGGCCTTTCGCGGGCGGGCTCCCGCCAGTTTGATTGACATCGGCACCGGGGCGGGGTTTCCAGGCATCCCTTTGAAAATACTGTACCCTGAAATCCGCCTGACGCTGGTGGATTCAGTGGGCAAGAAGATTGAGTTCTGCAAGCACATCGTCAAAACGCTGGAACTGGAGCGGGTGGAGTTTTCGACCGCCCGCGCCGAAGAGTTGGGGCGGATGTCCACGCACCGGGAACTTTACGAGTGGGCTGTGGCCCGCGCGGTGGCTAATTTGCCCATCCTGGTAGAATATTTGCTGCCCCTGGTCAAGGTTGGCGGGGGGATGCTGGCCCAGAAGGGGGAGAGCGGCCCCGCCGAAGCGCAAGCCGGAGAACGCCCCGCACATTTGCTGGGTGGCAGGCTGCGCCAATTGGTTCCCGTGCATTTGCCGGGTGTTGCCGAGGACCGCTATCTGGTGGTCATTGACAAGAAGGCCGCCACCCCGCCCAATTATCCCCGGCGGGTGGGAGTGCCCACCAAGACGCCGCTGAAGTAGAGGCGGGAGGGTTTATCCGCGAATAGCCCCGGCAAGGCCAGGGTGAACGCGAATGGGCGCGAATGAAGAAAAGATTTTTTCCACGAATTTACACGAATTGCACGAATGGGAAGAGAGAAAATTTTGGGCGCGAATTTCGGGTAGGGGCGCAGCGATGTTAAGAGACTCGGGATTAAATAAGGGGTGAGCTGCGCCCGGCAGGGGGTGAGGAGGAACCGCAGAGGAACGCAGAGAGAAAGAGGATTCTCCACGAATTTCACAAATGGGCACGAATTTGGGAAAATTAATAAAAAATTAACCCTTGACGAATTATGAATTTGCGTGATACACTTTTTTTGTTGGATATCTTGAGAAAGGAGCAAAGGCGCATGGTAAAGGAATTTGCAATTGTCACCTCCACCCCGTGGCTGGTCACCGAATCCGATTTCGGTGGCGTTGTGGGTGTTCCTTGTCGTAT
>JAEXTI010000545.1 GCA_023406965.1 Chloroflexota bacterium | reverse complement strand
AATGCCAGCAGTAGAAGTCCGACCTGCCACGAACAGTGATTTCAACCTCATCTTATCCATGGATCTGGGGTATATGTCGCCAAGAGTGTGGCAGATGGAACGTCTGAATGACGAAGGTCAGATGGGGGTGCGTTTCAACGAAGTGCGACTGCCCCGCGAGGCGCGCATCGAGTATCCCCGCACCGCGGGGCAGATTCTGGATGAGAGCATTCCGGAGAAACACGTAATCTTGACAGCTTCCAGCGAGGGGCAACTGGTGGGCTTTGCTCGCATCGCAGAGCATGTCTTTCCGAAAACGGCCTGGATTAAAGACTGCGTGGTGAACGAACCAGCGCGAAGGCGCGGAATTGGCACGGCGCTGCTGGTGGGCGTGCAAGAGTGGGCGATGGAGCGCAACTTCCGGCGGTTGACGATGGAGTTGCAATCCAAGAACTACCCCGGCGTGCAACTGGCTCAGAAAATGGGTTATGCTTTTGCCGGGTATAGCGATCACTATTATTTGAATCAGGATATTGCCTTGTTCTTCACGCTTTCTTTGCGATGATAATTCAGGTCAGGATCTGAGCGTATGTTTACTGTTTTAAAAACAACCAGTGAAATTTTGATGGCGGGGATTGCGATCACCGCTTTTTCACTGTTGTTGTATGCGCTTTCTTTTAACCTGCGCGACCGTGTGGCTCGTTCCTTTGCATTGATTATGGTGTGCGTGGTTGTCATTTTTACCGCAGAGGCCATTGGCAGCACAGCCAGCAGTGAATTTGGGATTTCAACCTGGCTGCGCGTGCAGTGGGTGGGGATTGTCTTTTTGCCGACCGCTTACCTGCATTTTTCGGACGCGGTGCTGGCAACGACAGGGAAACCCAGCCGCGGAAAACGGCGCATCACCATCCGGCTGGCTTATCTTGGCTCAGTGGTTTTCCTGTTGGCACTGCCTTTCTCGTGGCTGGTTGGCCCGCTGGTGATTGGGGACGCCCCTGCGCCGCATTTGCAGCCCACCGTGTTGACCAACTTCTTTGTCATCTTCTACGCCACGCTGATGGCGATGGCCTGGTACAACTTCATCCGCGCTTATCGCCGCACCATGACCGCCACCAGCCGGCGGCGGCTGCTGTATTTGGCCATTAGCGCGCTGGCGCCCGCGTTGGGCTCTTTCCCGGTGCTGCCCTTTGGCCCCGGGCTGGTTGCGGACCATGCGTTGCTGTTTTGGGGTCTGGTGTTGTTCAATAACCTGGTGGTGGGCACTTTGATTGTGGTGATGGCTTATTCGGTGGCCTTTTTTGGAGTGCCCTGGTCTGACCGGGTGATTAAGGCCCGCTTGTTCAAGTGGATCATGCGCGGGCCGCTGACTGCCAGCCTGACCCTGGCTGTGGTCACGTTGGTGCGGCGCGGCGGGGAAGTGATGGGTTTGAGCTATACGGCGTTCGTGCCCATTTTGATGGTGGGAATGATCCTGTTATGTGAGCATTTAATCACGTTGTTTGGCCCTTTGGCCGAGCGCTGGCTGTTTTACGGCAAAGAAGTGCAAGAGCTGGAAGCGGTGCGGCGGCTGGAAGCCCAACTGCTCACACGGAACGATTTGACCCAATTTTTGGAAATGGTGCTGGCAGCAGTCAGCGACCGGGCTCAAGCGCATGGGGCCTACGTGGTGGCGTTGGGAACTTCGGGCTCAGAACTGGTTGTTCGTACGGGGGAGACCCGTTTTGACAAATCCGAAACCGAGGTGGTTATTCCGGACGCGGTTCTGCAAAATGTGCCAAACCTTGCGGAAGAACGGGTCGATTTTCGCTGGTGAGATGACTTGATTCTGCCATTGATGATCGGCACGCCTGAAAAACCCGAACTCCTGGGCCTGCTTGGCGTGTCTGGAGGGGCGGGGCGGATTCTGGATCTGGAGCAGAAACAATCCTTGGAGCGGCTGGCTGATCGAGCCGCGATGGCCTTGCGCGACCGGCGCGTGCAACAACAGGTTTTCGCGGCGATGGAAAGTATCTCGCCGCAGGTGGATCTTGTGCAGCGTTTGCGCGCGGCGGCTCGCTATGATCGGGAGGGGTTGCTGGCCGAGGAAGAGGTATTGCCGGTGGATGCCGACCTGGTGCAATCGGTGAAGGATGCGCTGACCCATTACTGGGGTGGGCCGAAGCTGACCGGGTCGCCATTAATGAAACTACGGATTGTGGAAGACGCCACGGAGGATTTTGAAGGTAACCGGGCGAATGCGCTGCGGGCAATTCTCAAAAAAGCGATTGAACAGGTAAAACCTGAGGGTGAAAGACGCTTTACAGGAGAGTGGTTACTGTATAATATATTAGAGATGAAGTTTCTTGAGGGAAAGAAAGTTCGGGAAATAGCGATGCGTTTAGCGATGTCTGAGGCGGATTTATATAGAAAACAAAGAGTTGCGATTGAAGTAGTTTCCAAAGCTATTGCTGAGATGGAAGCACAAGCTCGTAAAGAACCCGGCGACGGTGGGGGGACGCCGGGGTATTAACGTTTTTATTGGGGAGGCCTGAAGAAAATTCAGGGAGGTGGAGATGGTTGCGAGGAAATTTGTGAAGGTGGAGAGTGAACCGCCGCAAGTAGATGAGGGTTGGTGGGCTTCTGTTCTGGCCGACGAGGAGTCCGTCAACGCTGCACAACGCGCGGCAGCGCCCAAGCCTGCCACTGGCAACGGATTGGCAGTGGACTGGCAAAAAGCGCAAACTGTGTTCGAGAGCGATGAAGTTGTACGCCTGGAGGTGTACGGCTATAATCGCGGCGGGCTGCTGGTAAGAGGGGATGGCGTGCAGGGTTTCGTGCCGGTGTCGCACCTGGTTGAAATGCCCTGTAATGCAGAAGGCGACGAGCGGCGAAACGTGTTGGGAAATTATGTTGGACGAACCCTGCATCTCAAGGTAATTGAGTGCGAGCCAAGTCAGGAGCGGGTGGTGCTTTCGGAGCGAGCCGCTTTGGCTGGAGAAGGGCGCCGCCGGGAACTGTTCCACACCCTGAAGCCGAATGAAATTGTGCATGGCACGGTCACCAACGTGACCGATTTTGGCGTTTTTGTTGACCTGGGCGGGTTGGAAGGGTTGATCCATGTATCTGAGCTGTCCTGGGGACGGGTGCAACATCCGTCAGATATTTTAAAGATTGGCGACCCGGTGCGCGCCTTGGTGCTGATGGTTTCTGAGGAGAACGGGCGGGTGGCTTTGAGCCTGAAGCGGCTGTGCCCCAACCCTTGGGATGTGCTGGTGCAGACCTACCAACCCGGAGACGTCGTTCAGGCGCGGATCACTTCCATATTGCGTTACGGCGTGTTTGCCCGGTTGAAGGAAGGCGTGGAAGGCTTAATCCATATTTCCACCATTCAACTGCCGGAAGAAGAGCGCGAAGTGACCAATTACCTGAGGGTTGAACAGACGGTTCAGGTGAAGATCCTGCATATTGATGCAGACCGGCGGCGCCTGGGGCTGGGATTGGTTAAGATAGAATGACCCGCAAGGCTCCTGCCGCTGGGCCGTCTCACAATGCTGCTTCGCCGGAGGCAAGCGACAACGGGCTGCAGGGTTTGCTGGAAGGTTTTTGGGTTCGCTTTGGTAGATTCGGCTGGGACGTATTAGGGGTAACCCTGTTGGGGTTGGCCCTGATCTCTTTGCTGGGTCTGCTCGGTTGGACCAAGGGCACAGCGATCAACCTGTGGGCGGCGGTGTTAAAGAAAGGCGTTGGTTGGGGGTGGCCGATTTTGGTGGGGGCCGTGGCACTGCTGGGGTTGCTCAGCTTGCGCCGGCATTTCTCGGTCTTCCCGCGCATTCGCCTGGGGCGGGTGCTGGCTTTGGAGGCGGCAGCCTTCTGCGTGCTGGCACTGCTTTCCGATTTTGGCGCTCACAGCCTGGAACGCGCCGATGCGGGCCTGGATGGCGGTGTGATTGGCTGGGGGTTGTTTGAACTACTGAACCAGTTGATTCCAACGCCATGGATCACCGTGTTGTTGATGGCGTTGGGGCTGTTCTTTGTCGGTTATGGCCTGGGCGTGTTCCAATGGGGTGTGAATGCGCTGGAAAAGTGGCTGGATGAGATTGGCAAAGCAACACCCGCGCGCGCGCCGGTGAAGAAAGCTCCAGTAATCGAAGAGCAGGAAGTGGAAGAGGACCTGCCGATTGAAGAGCCCAAGGGACGCGACCCGCGCTTGCCACCGCTGACCTTGCTGATGGATGAACTGCCCGAAGCGCCGGATGAAAAGCACATCGCCGATACCGGCGCCCTCATCGAGCAGACCCTGGCTGAGTTTGGCCTGCCTGCGCGGGTGATCGGTTACCGCATCGGCCCGACCATCACGCAATACGCGGTGGAACCCGGGTATATCGAGAAGCCCGGCCCAGACGGGGAGATGACTCAACAAAAAGTACGGGTGGCGCAGATTTCAGCGCTGCAACGCGACCTGGCCCTGCGTCTTTCGGCGGAGCGGCTGCGCATCGAGGCGCCCGTGCCGGGGCGGTCTTTCGTTGGCATCGAGGTGCCCAACCCGCGCAATACGGTGGTGCGCTTGCGCCAGTTGATGGAAAGTGAGGAGTACCAAAAGCTAAAATCGCCTTTGGCGATTGTGCTGGGGCGAGATGTATCGGGGCATCCGGTGGTGGCAGACCTGGGGCG
>JAEXTI010000513.1 GCA_023406965.1 Chloroflexota bacterium | reverse complement strand
GCTTGACAGGCCGCCCGCGCCCCGTTAGGATTGAAATATGCTAACCCGCCGCGCCTTCACCTGGGCCAGTCTCATCTTCTTGCTGCTGGGCGGCGCGTGGATTGCCGCCAGCGCCCTGCCGCCCGGCACGCTCGTTTCGGGCAACGTGGCAGCGCCCCGCGCCGGGCTTCTAGCCCCCGATTTTGAACTCCAAACCCTGGACGGCGCATCCATACGCCTGTCCGACCTGCGCGGGCAGCCGGTCATCGTCAACGTGTGGGCCAGTTGGTGCCCGCCCTGCAAGCGCGAAATGCCCGCCTTCCAGCGCGTCTATCAGGAATATGAGTCGCGCGGGCTGGTCATTCTTGCAGTGGACGCCATCCAACAGGATAACCTGGAAGATGTGCGCCTGTTTGTCAGCAACAACGCCCTCACCTTCCCCATCCTGCTGGACGAACGCAGCGAGGTGCTCTCGCTCTACCAGATCAGCGCCTTTCCCTCCACCTTCTTCGTCGACCCGCAAGGCGTCATCCGCAAGGTTGTCATCGGCGCGGTGAGTGAGCCTCTGCTGCGCAGCCAGGTGGATGAAATGCTGGGCCAGGAGAACTGACATGCTGCCCCTTTTCTCAATCGGCCCGCTCTCCATTCGCCTGCCCGAGTTGTTCATCCTGTTCGGCTTCTGGATCGGCCTGGAACAGGCTCGCAAATACGCCCCCAAACAGCGTCTCAACCCCAACGATCTATTCAACCTGGTGATGGTTTCCTTGATTGCCGGAGTGGCCGGAGCACGCCTATCTTACGCTTTCACGCATTTCAGCGCATTTTCCGGTCACCCACTGAGCATATTTTCCATTTCCCTCGACATGCTGGATTTTTCCGGCGGGCTGTTGTTTGCCGGGTTGGCCGCGCTCATCTATGGCAAAATCCTTGGGATGGGCTTCTGGCCCGTTCTGGACGCACTGACTGTCGGTCTGGCGGTCTTTGCCGTTGCCCTGGGCCTATCGCACTTCTCCTCGGGTGATGCCTTCGGCGCGCCCACCAGCCTGCCCTGGGGCATCGAGTTATGGGGCGCGCGCCGCCACCCCACCCAAATCTATGAAACCCTGCTGGCCTGGGGGGTGGCCCTGGCGGTGTGGCCACGGGCCAACGACCTGGTTGCGCGCTTCTTCCATTCAGCTCCCGGAAGCCGTTTCTGGCTCTTCCTGGCTGGGTCCGCTGCCGCGCGGTTGGTCGTAGAAGGCTTCCGCGGTGACAGCCCCCTGCTTCTCGAGCGCATCCGCCAGCCGCAAGTTGCCGCCTGGATCATTCTGGCCATTGCCCTGTGGCAGCTCGCCCGCCGCCTCCCGCAGCCGCCGCCCAAACCCAAGCCCATCCCGCCCGAAAACTTACCTCACGCCTCGCCATTTATTAATGAATGATAGGTCAAAGATGGGGGTTGCTTCGTCACAAAGCCTCCTCGCAACGACATATTACGATTAGGTACTATTGAAATGGCGATCCAGAAGCATCAATACTGTGTCTACATCTTAACCAATAAGAATCACACCGTGCTATACACTGGCGTAACCAACGATCTCAAGCGTCGGTTATATGAACACAGAAACGGATTGAGTAGCTTCACCGCCAAATACAAGGTCTATAAATTGGTGTATTACGAGATTGGGTCGGATATTAATGCCGCTATTACACTCGAAAAACAAATCAAAGGCGGCTCAAGACAAAAGAAAATCGACTTGATCGATAATTTCAATCCTGGTTGGGAAGATCTATCCGACGATTTCTAAACCTCTCTCAAAAAGAGAACATGTCGTTGCGAGGAGGCTTTGCGACGAAGCAACCTCAAACTTTGTCTTCAGGGGAAGATTGGGATACTGTTAATTCTTCCTCTTCAATAACATCCCCGTCAGCTCTTGCAGTGGCGCGCGCGCGGCTTCATCCGGCACAGCCAGCGCCAGAGAATCCAGCGCTTGAGCGGTAATGCGCTCCGCTTCCGCCAGGGTAAACGCTTGAGCGCCCGCGGCATTCAACAACGCCACCACCTCGCCCACCTCAACCGCGTTCACCGGCCCAGCCGCCCAGCGTTTGGCGAACTCTCCCCCCTGCCCCAGCGCGAACAACACCGGCAAAGACTTCTTCCCGGAAACCAAATCGCTGTCGGTGGATTTTCCCGTCAGGGCCGCGTCGCCCCAAATTCCCAGCCAATCGTCCAGCACCTGAAAAGCCAACCCTAGCGCGTACCCAAAGGAACGGAAATGCTCCCTGCCCTGTGCCGATACTCCGCCGACCAGCGCACCCAACTCCGCGCAGCAAGCCAGCAGCGCCGAGGTCTTCCCTCCGATCATCGGCCAGTAATCCTCCAGGCTCAAATCGTCCTGCTTTTCATAACTCAGATCCAGAAACTGTCCTTCTGTCAGGCGCAAACAGGTCATCTGCAACGCTCGCTCTGCTTCCAGAATGGCTTCAACCGGGATGCCCGCCCGCTGCAAACCTTGCATGGACGCGAATGCCTGCGTAAACATCACGTCTCCGGCGTTGATGGCCTGCGCCACGCCCCACTTGACCCACACGGTTGGCCGGTTGCGGCGCAGCGGGCTCTGGTCTTGAAT
>JAEXTI010000460.1 GCA_023406965.1 Chloroflexota bacterium | reverse complement strand
GCCAGCGATCGCGCCCAGGTGGGACCTGAAATTTGGTCGTCCACGATTCTCAGGGTTGGGTTCTTCCCCGCCCATTCTAACACTTTACTCACAAAACTGTCGCGACGATTGCTAAATACCCAGCTCGTGCGAAACGTGAACCAGCATCCGCCCGCCGCCATCACAGCCTGCTCGCTTTCCAGCTTCGAGCGCCCGTAAGCACTCAATGGATTGGCCGCATCTTCCTCTGTGTAAACCGAGCCTTTCTTCCCGTCAAACACATAATCCGTTGAGATATGCACAAACGCTGCCCGGTGCTTGCGCGCCTCTTCCGCCAGGACGGCTGGCGCCTCGACGTTAATCATCCGGCAGCGTTCCCAATCGCTTTCTGCGCGATCCACCGCCGTATAAGCCGCAGCGTTATAAATAATGGCTGGCTTCACCTCTGCTACCAGCGCTCGCAGGCTCTCGGGGCGGGTAAAGTCAACGTCTGGATAGTCCAGGGCAACCAATTCTCCCAGGCAACCCAGCACCCGTTGGGCTTCCCATCCCAATTGGCCAGTATTTCCCAATAGCAAAATTTTCTTCATCTTTCCAAATCTTCCACCATCCGCAGCAGGTACTCCCCGTACGAATTGCTCGCCAGCGCCTTCGCGCAAACTCGCAACTGCTCTTTATCAATAAAGCCCATCCGGAATGCAATCTCCTCTGGGCATGAAATCATCATCCCCTGCCGCTCCTCCACCGCCAGGACGTAATTGCCCGCCTGGATCAACGACTCGTGCGTCCCGGCATCCAGCCAGGCCACCCCGCGCCCCAACACCTTCACCTGCAACTCGCCTTTCTTGAGGTAGGTGTTGTTCAGGTCCGTAATCTCCAGTTCTCCACGTCCCGAAGGTTTCTGCGCTGCCACCAACCCCGCCGCCTGCCCGTCGTAGAAGTAAATTCCGGGAATAGCGTAATTAGAGCGCGGCTGCTTGGGCTTTTCCTCGATGCTCAGGGCCTTGCCACTGGCGTCAAACTCCACCACGCCGTAGCGCTCGGGATCGCGCACCTGGTAGGCAAACACGATCGCCCCATCGGTCAATTTGGCCGACTCACGCAGCAGTTCGGGCAGCCCGTGCCCGTAGAAAATATTATCTCCGAAGATCAGGCACACCGGCTGGCCCGCCGCAAACTCCTTGCCAATGACCAGCGCCTCGGCCACGCCCCGCGGCTCGGCCTGCTCGGCGTAACTGAAGGACATGCCCCACTGCGCCCCACTGCCCAGCAGCCGCCGGAAACCCGGCAAATCTTCCGGCGAGCTAATCACCAGCACCTCACGGATCCCCGCCAGCATCAGCATCGACAGCGGGTAATAGACCATCGGCTTGTCATACACCGGCAGCATCTGTTTGCTCACCGCCAGGGTCAGCGGGTATAGGCGCGTTCCTTTTCCACCAGCCAGGATGATCCCTTTCATTTTACGCCTCCGCGGTTACCGTAATTCCGATCCATCCATCCGGTTAAATCCGAGCCTTGCCTGATCTCTGTCAGCCAATCAGCGTGATCCAAATACCACTGCACCGTCTTGAGCATCCCGGTAGAAAGGGTTTGCTTGGGCCGCCAGCCCAACTCGCTCTCGATCTTACGAATATCCATCGCATAACGCCGGTCATGCCCCGGCCGGTCGGTCACATATTTCTTCAACTGGCGGTGCGGCTTGTGCGGCGAATTCGCTGCCAACTCATCCAGGATGTCACAGATGGTGTCTACCACTTCCAGGTTCGGGGGCTGGTTTCCGCCGCCAATATTGTAAGTCTCACCCACCTCGCCGCGCGTGGCCACCTGCCAGATCGCGTCGCAGTGATCTTCCACATACAGCCAATCGCGCACCTGCTGGCCGTCGCCATAAATGGGCAACGGTTTGCCGTTCAGCGCGTTCAAAATCATCAGCGGCACCAGCTTCTCGGGGAACTGGTAGGGCCCGTAGTTATTCGAGCAGTTGGTGATACTCACCGGCAGCCCGTAGGTGTGATAATACGCCCGGGCCAGGTGGTCACTGGCGGCTTTGGATGCCGAGTATGGCGAGCGCGGCGAATAGGGTGTGGTCTCAGAGAAAGCCGGATCGTCCTTCTCCAGCGAGCCAAACACCTCGTCGGTAGAAACGTGATGGAAGCGCACCTGATCGACAGGCAGCAGCTTTTCCACCAACCAGGCCTGTCGTGCCGCATCCAGTAAGGTGAAGGTCCCCACAATATTGGTCTGCACAAACTGCCCCGGCCCCAGGATCGAGCGATCCCCGTGCGACTCGGCCGCGAAATGCACAATCGTGTCAATGTTATGCTCGCGCAGCAGCCTGTCCACCAACGCGCGGTCACAGATATCGCCCTTCACAAAAATGTGCCGGGCCGGGTCGGGCAGGTTGGCCAGGTTCGCCAGACTCCCCGCATAGGTCAGCGCATCCAGGTTGACAATCTTGACCTGTTGGTCACGCGCCAGCAGGTAGCGCACAAAGTTCGACCCAATGAACCCTGCTCCGCCCGTTACCAGTACATTCTTTGGCATGTTCTCACCGCTCCTCATGTCATTGAAACTTAACCGGAACTACTCAAAACACTCCGCTTCAGCCAGTGTTTTACCTTCTTCATCCTTTGCCGAAACCAATGGCGCATTTCCCGCCACAGACGGCCACTGCACCCCAATCTGCGGGTCGTTCCACAACAGCGTTCGCTCTGCTGAAGGCAGATAGAAATCTGTAACCTTATAAGAAAACTCGGCCCATTCGCTCAGCACCATGAACCCATGCGCAAATCCAGGCGGCACCCACAAAGCCTTTTTGTTCTCGGCTGAGAGTACCATACCCACCCACTTGCCAAACGTTGCCGAGCTGCGCCGGATATCGACCGCCACGTCAAAGATTTCGCCCACGGTCGCCCTCACCAGCTTGCCCTGCGTCTGGCGGATCTGGTAATGCAGCCCGCGCAGCACACCTTGCTTGGAACCGGACAAATTATCCTGCACAAATTCGGCAGTGATTCCCGCTTCGGCAAACACTTTTTGTTGGTACGTTTCCACAAAAAAACCGCGCGCGTCGGGATACACTTGCGGCTCGATTAAAATTACATCTGGAATGGCAGTGGGCACAAATCTCATGGCTTCAAAATCCTCTGCCGAGATTATAACTGCATTTGGAAAATTTTCCTAATACGCGCCTTTGCGCCTCAACACCACCCACACGGTTTTGACCAAAATCTGCAAGTCAAGCCAAATCGAGTAATTCTGCACGTAATATAGATCCTCTTCGGTGTGCAAGTGCATGGGCTTATCGCTGCGCCCGTTCACCTGCCACCAGCCGGTCATCCCCTGGGGCACTGCAAAGCGCTTGCGCTGCCACAACTCATACTTTTCCACCAGGCTGGGGATCTCCGGGCGCGGTCCCACCAGGCTCATCTCCCCCTTGAGCACGTTGAACAACTGCGGAAACTCATCCAGGCTGGTGCGCCGCAGCACCCGCCCCACCCGGGTGATGCGCGGGTCGTCCGGGCGCTTATACACCACTTTCCCCGAAGTGTCTTTTTTTTCCACCAGGTACTGCAATTTGTCTGCATCCGGAACCATGGTACGGAATTTGTGCATCCTGAACAGCCTGCCGTTTTCGCCCATCCGCGCCGCGTGATAAAAGACCGGCCCGCGGTCTTCCAGCCAGATCGCAAGTGCCACCAGCCCAACCAGGGGCAGCACCACCGGCATCGTCACCAACGTAACTACCACGTCAAAGGCCCGTTTGGTCAAACGCTGGTATTCGTCCAGTGCCGGCGCGCGCAAATCCAGCATGGGAATCCCCGCAAATTCATCCACCCTGGCCCGATGTAGCGTCAGCGAGAAGTAATCCGGGATCACCCACACCCGCACAGGCTGGTCGTGCAGTTCGCTCACCAGCCA
>JAEXTI010000450.1 GCA_023406965.1 Chloroflexota bacterium | reverse complement strand
GTGGCAGTGGCGGTGGGGAGAGCGAGCGTGGGCGAGACTGCAACCTCGGTGGGCAGCCCGGCGGTGGGCAAGTTGTCTGTCATTGTTTGCGGCAAAACACAGCCGCCCAGCAGAAGGGTTAGGCTGAGCATGGTGAAAAGAATGCGGCGCAGTCGTTTGGTCTTCATAGTTTGATCTTAAAATAATCTTACTAAATTAGTCCCATTTGAGCAAGTCCTGTGCCCATTTGAGGTGGCGGGGGAATTGCTTGGATATAATAGAAATATCGGGAGGTCGATGCCATCATGATCCAAATATTCTCTTTAAACACGGAAGAAAAGCTGGCGGATATGCTCGAGGCTTTAGGCTTCGAATCAGAAGCCGTCTCCATTCGGGCTGATAAGTTCGATGAGGCTTTACTGCGCAAGCTGGCTGTGGCCCGGCGGTTGACCGGGGAAGGGTACCGGAACCTGCTGGTTGAGTCGGACGGGGATGTGTTGAGGGTGTACAACTGGACCATGTTGGTGTGCGAACTACACGGAGAAGTGGCGGAGGCAGACATAATTGAAAAGGTGAACCTGACGGCCTTCCCCGAGCGCGCACCCTCCGACCCGGAGAAATGTATTTGCCTGGATTTCCCCCAACCCTTCTATCATTATGAAAAGGTTAAATTTGTGGGCAGGGACGAAACCAACGGCCGCTTTGGCGAGGTGAATTTGCGGCGCTGCCTGCACTGCGGGCGGCTGTGGGTGCATTATTTTGTGGAGTATGAGGCGTACCGCGCTTCGGGGCGCTATTATATGGGAGTTATCACGGCAGAGGATGCCGAGTCATTGACGGCTGAGACAGCCGTAGATTTCTTAAACAGCCTGGACTGGCACCTGTATGGGGGCTCTTTCTTTGATGGGGTAGTGGGGCGCGCTTCAGGACACGTCTACGTAGACTGCTAACCGGTAAAGCAGGTGTTACCCGGGCCTGGAGGGTTGGCGCAAGATAGTATGAGCCACGCGCAGCCCGCCCAGGGCCACCGCGGCAGTGGATTGACCGGGGAAGATGGAGTCGCCGACCATCCACAGGTTGGGGGCCAGGCGCGGGCCGAGCGTGCTGAGCAGGCTGGTTTGGGGGAATCCGCCCACCCAACCCCAGGCGCGGCGCGTGAAACGCTGAAAGGTGACCGGGGTGCCGGGCACCACCAGGCGTGCTGCTTCGCGCAGGCCGGGTAGGGCGATTTCGGCTGTATCGAGGGCTTTTTCGGTCAACTCAGCCTTACTTGCTTCGTACGCCGGACGATCGTTCTCGAAAAGCTCCCACCAACCGTCCAGCGGGGTGTGGGTGCTGATGGTGATAGCGCGCTGACCGGCGGGGGCACGGGAGGCATCCCAGGCGGGGCTGAGGGAGAGGAAGACGCTGTTGCCTTCGCCTAGGGGCCGGCGGGCAAGAACCTGGTGGTGAAGGGGAAACTCCGGCGGCAGGATGGTATCGTCCAGGCCGACGTAGAGCATGAACGCGCCCCAACCCCGGGAAGGGCGAGGAGGCAGGCGGCGCAGGGCGGGCGGAAGGGGGCCCTCGAGCAGGTCGCGTACATTCCAGGGAGGCAGGTTGGCGATGACGATGTCGGCCTCAAAGGAGCCGCCGCGTTTGGTCTCGATGGCGGCGGGCTGTCCGGAGTGGGTGTGGATGCGCGTGACCTCATGGCGCAGAAGAACCTGACCACCGTTGCTGCGCACGGCAGCAGCCAGGGTTTCAGCGATGGCGCCCATTCCACCTGAGAGATGCACCAGACCCCGGCGCGGCAGGTCGAGGGCCGAAGCGCCATAGAGGGCGTTGGCGCGATCGCTTTCGGCCTGGGCCGAGATGAGCAGTTGACCGTCAACGAACAGGCGCAGGTTCTTGGAGGCATTGCCCAGGCGGGCTGCCACCGGGCGAAAAACGTCTGGCGCAAGGGGCAGGCGCGAGCCGGAAAGCAGCCAGGGCAAGCCCGTAGTGGCTGCGCCGAGCAAATCGGTGGAGGATTGGGGCGGCCAGGGCGGCAGGCGCAGGGCCAGGTTCCATAGGGCGTCGGCGGCATGCTCCTGCCAGCGGAAGAAATCCAGGCCGGGTTGTCCGAATGCGGTGTGGATGTCGTCCCAGCGCACGTCACCTGCCCGGCGAGGAACCTGCTGCCCGCCAGGCAGATGGACGATCATGGCGGTGTCGGTGGGGCGGGCGGGCCAGGCAGAAATCCCCGCGGCCTGGGCCACTATGTCCATCGGCCCGCCGGGATAGAACCCGGCTGCCAGGGTGGCTCCGGCGTCAAAGCGGTAACCCTGGTGAAAGTAGGTGCCCGCGCAGCCGCCAGGATAGACCTGCGCTTCCAAAACGGTTACCTCCAGCCCGGCATGCGCGAGCGCCGCCGCCGTGGTGAGACCGCCAACGCCCGCGCCGATGACCACCACACGAGGGGCCGAGCGGCTCATGCCAGCAGCCTGCGGGTTTTCCAGGCGCGGAAGGCAAAGAGGAAGGGAAGCCCCAGGCGTATGCCCAGGCCGAGCAGTAATTTTCTCGGGTCGCGGCTGAGACGCAGGGCGATTTCGTCGATCACGTCGGTGGTGCTGTCATCAACAGCGGAAAACTTGTGCTGGTGAACCCATTCGGCAAATGGGCCGCGAATCTGGCGGTCGGTGAAGCCGGCGGAGGTGACGCCTTCAATCTGGGCCAGCCAGTGAATGGCGAAAGGGCCCAGCTTGAGGCTGAAATCCATGGTGTCGCCTTCCGTGAGGATCGGCGGAGCATGGTGCAATTGGACAGTCAGCGGGGGTGGGGTGATGGCGGCCATACCGGATGATTGGCTGTGAAACTCGGCAACTTTTGAGAGCGGCGCTTTTATTTGAAAGCGGTGGCGAAAAAACATGACTGCATCCCTCCGAGGACAAGGGCCGGAATACCAGTAAAATTTGCCCGACCCTTGTCCTTTGCATCATTATCCTTGATTTGCAGCTGGACTGCCACAGGTTGGGTTGTTTTGTACAATCTTTTTTGGGGCTCGTAGAGTGTTTGGCGCAGGCAGGTGCAGGGCATAAAAGAGGGGCTATAATAGTGAAAGGGACAGTTCCCAAAGAAGCTGAGTTTTCATCGGTAAATTGGGACTCGTGCAATTCTTGCATCACGGAGATCATCGATGAACTCTAAAAATTCTCCAGAACCTGAACGAAATTCGAACAGATTTTTGGCCGGAATGGCCAAACAGGTGCGCGAATTCTGGGAGGCATTGCGCAACACCCCCCAGGCTTTTAAGTTGGTGTGGATGGCCAGCCGGGCGACCGCTTTGATGGGCGTTGCGCTGACGCTGGTGGCGGCTTTTCTGCCCGCGGCGCAGGCCTGGGTGGGCAAATTGATCATTGACTCGATCCTCAGCGCGGCCAACCAGAGCATGAGTCCTATGGAAGGCCTGCGCTTTGTCGGCCCATACCTGGCCCTGGAGTTTGTGCTGGTTCTGGCCGGCTCGCTCACCGGGCAAATCCGCTCTTTGTTCGACCGCATCGTTCAGTCACAATTGACCAACCACATCAACGGCTTGATTATCCG
>JAEXTI010000366.1 GCA_023406965.1 Chloroflexota bacterium | reverse complement strand
CCATACCGCCCAATGATATCCACCTGGCGGAGGGCCTTCCGGCAGGTTTCGGCCACTTGCTTCAATACCAGGTCACCGGCATGGTGCCCATGCTCGTCGTTGACATGCTTGAAGTGGTCGACGTCGATCATCAGAATGGATAGAGGATGGTTATAGCGCAGAGCGCGCTCGTATTCTTCCTGAGCTTTGACGAAGAAGTGCCGCCGGTTGAACAGCCCGGTTAGCCCGTCGGTGATTGCCAGCCGCTGGATGTGCTCGAACAGTCGCGCGCGTTCCACGGCTCCACCAAACTGGTCGCCGAAGGCCTCCAGCAGGCGCATTTCGGTCGAGTCGAATTTGCGCTCGGCGGGCACAACCAGGTTGAGCATGCCGACCGGGCGCCCGCTGGCCTGAACGGGAATGCTGACGTGGTGTTGCAGGTTCGCCGGAAGTTCTCCGGATTCTTCCAGGCGCTGACAGCCCAGGATTTCAGCGTCGGAGCTCTTCAGGTCGCCTCCCAGCATCCGTTCCAGGCAGCGGCATATACCCCACGGGCAGTTCTCTTCTTTGAGTTTTGCCAGGCTCGGAGGCAACCGGTAGGAGGCGGACAGCGTAGCTTCTCCGGTGGGTTCGAGGATTAAAAACCAACCCGCGGTAGCCTGGATTTGCTCAGCCACAATTTTGAGGCTAACTTCCAGTGCTCGAGCGGGGGGGAGTACCTGGTTGAGGGTTTCGGCCACGCGCTTGAGAATCTCCGTCTCTTTGGTGCGGGCTTCGAGCAAGTCCCGGTAAGCCTGCTCGGTTTGCTCGGCCCGCTTGCGCTCGCTGATGTCGCGGAAGTTCCACAAGCGCCCAACGATTTCGTTGTCCATGCGATAAGGCACAGTGCGGCGCTCAAAGATGCGCCCGTCTGCCAGTTCGATGAGGTCCAGACTTTCCATCTCGGGGTTGCCAAACAACTCTTGAACCCGGGCAATATACTCCTCCCGGTTTTGCACCTGCCGGGCCAAAAGTTCCAGCCGCTCGGTCCGGGAGGGATATTGCAGCCAATTGGCAGGAAGGTTCCACAGGCTGACGAACTGGCTGTTGTAGGTGATCACGCTGCCATCCAATCCCACCACCAAGAAACCGTCGGTGGCGGCTTCGAGGGTGGCGGATTGGAGCGCATACAGGCGCTTGTGCTCAGCGGCATCTTGCTGTGCGCGATGATACAGATCGCGGTATTGTTCGCGGCTTTCTTCGAGCAGACTGGCGGTTTTGACTTGCTCGGTTACGTCGCGGGCGAAGAACAGGACAGCCGGCTGACCTTCGATGTACATCACTCGTGCGCTGAGATCCAGGGTAAGTCGCTGGCCGGATTTGTGGACAACCTCCAGCATATACTGGAAGGGTACCGATTCGCCGCGCAGCCGTTTTTGGTGGAATTCCAGGATTTCTTCCCGGCGTTCGGGGGCGATGAAATCCTGGAAGAGTTGGCCTTCTATTTCCTGACTCGTGTAACCAATGATCTCTGCCAGTTGGGGATTGACGAAGCGGAATCGCTGATCTTGAACCAGGCCGATGCCGTCGTTGCCGTTTTCTACGAGCAGGCGGTAGCGCTCTTCGCTGGTTTGCAGCGCGCGCTGCAAGGCCTTCTGAGCGCTGATGTCGTGCATGACCAGTAATTGTCCCCGGTTTCTGCTCAGCGGCGAGCGGGTCACTTCGTAGGTCAACGGCGGGCTGCCCAGGGCCAGTTCGACACGCTCTTCGTCGCTGCGGGCGAAATTGAGCAGTCCTGCCAGGCCAAGCGGCAGGGTATGATCAAAAGATTGGCCGAAGGCGCGCTCAAGATCGGTGCCTAACAGGCTTTGGGCGGGTTGGTTCAGGTCGATGATGCGCAACTGATTATCTAACACCAGCACGGGGTCGGCCATGCGTTCCAGGAGAGCGGCGCGGGCAATGGGAGCCAGGTCAAACAGGCGGTAGCGTAGCAGTGCCCACCCGCTGATCAGGGTGCTGATGGGGAAGGTAAGGGGAAGTAGACTAAGAAAGGGAATTTCCGGGAAACGGCTGGATAGGGCAAGGTTCAGCGCGGTGGGGAGTAGAATGCCCAGGATGAGGCTGGTAACTTGCAGCCGGTAGATTTTAGCCCCATACAACAAACGGTCAAATAATAGTGCCAGACTGGCGACCATGACCAGCGCGGAGAAGATCATGGCTACGATGGACCAGGGACCATAGGTGAAGGACACGAGGGGAAGCAGACCGGCGCCTTCTTCGATATACGGGGCGGCGCGAGTCCACCCGGGAGGAAAATCAAGGAAGGCGCTGATCATCGTCAACAAAGGAGGGGTTAGAAAAGCCGTGATGAGCCCGGGTTTCAACCAGCCGCTGCGATCGGTGTAATCCAGTACAAAGAACAGGAACAAGGGGGGCACAAAGCCGCCGATGGTTTGCAGATCATTCCAGATGATCTTTCCCGACAGATGGGGGGTGAGGATTTCGGCCATCAAGAAAAGCGCCCAAATTCCACCCACCATGGATACCCAGCCAAAGCGTTTCGCTCCGCGCGAAGCACGACGCGTCCAGATGTAGATGGCCAGGGCCGTGGAGGTGGAGCCGGTCAGGAGCAGCCAGGCGAGCAGCAGGAAGTGATTGCCTGTGTTCATCCTACCAAGTATACCCAAATTATCCATTGGATGGCGATGCCAAATGGGTAGTTCGTGCGGAACCTGCCCCGTCAAATTCAAGAGAGCCAAATAGGTGATCTCGCGGGATGCTCCCGAAAAGACATTTCATGGGTATAATCAACCTCATGACCGACGCGCAAAATCGCCTGGTGAACCCACAATCCCGTACTGACGAGCCCGTTGACCCCGCCCTGCGCCCTGCGCGCCTGGCGGATTATATTGGGCAGGCGCAGATTAAAGAAAATTTGAACATTTTGATCGCGGCGGCACGCCAGCGCGGCGACCCATTGGAGCATGTGCTTTTTTACGGCCCGCCGGGACTGGGCAAGACCACCCTGGCGCACATCCTGGCCAACGAGATGGGCGTGTATATCAAGACCTCGGCAGGCCCGGCGATCGAGCGAGCCGGTGACCTGGCGGCCATTTTGACCAACCTGCGCGCGGGGGACATCCTTTTCATTGACGAAATTCACCGCCTGGGCCGGGCCGTGGAAGAGGTGATGTACCCGGCGATGGAAGATTT
>JAEXTI010000341.1 GCA_023406965.1 Chloroflexota bacterium | reverse complement strand
GCCCGCCGCCATCGAGACCAAACGCGGCGGCTCCTTTGAGGCCGCCATCGTCATCGCCAACCTGCCTCCCTGGAATGTACGCGACCTGCTCGAGGGCCCCCTTCCACCCGCCCTGCGCCGCCTGCCTCCTCGCCCTTCCCGGGGTTGGGGCGCGTTCATGCTCTACGTCGGCCTGGACGATACCATCCTGCCGCCGGATTTTGCTCTTCACCACCAGGTGCTTGCCCGCCGGCCCCTGGGCGAAGGCAACAGCGTCTTCCTCTCCCTCAGCCCCGCCTGGGATGCCTCCCGTGCCCCCGCCGGTCAGCGCGCTCTCACCATCAGCACCCACACCCCGCTGGACGGTTGGTGGGAGCTTTTCGAGAACGATCGCCCGGCGTACGAAGCACGTAAGGTTGAGTTGACCGAAAAAGCCCTCGATACAGCCGAAATCGCCCTACCCGGCCTGCGCGAAGCAGCACGCCTGGTGATGCCCGGCACCCCGGTCACCTTTCAGCGTTTCACGCGCCGCGCCTGGGGTTGGGTGGGCGGATTCCCCCAAACCAACCTGTTCAGCACACTCGGCCCGCGCCTGGCCCCCAACCTGTGGATGGTCGGCGACTCCATCTTCCCCGGTCAATCCACTGCCGCGGTGGCCCTGGGCGGGCTGCGCGTGGCTCAAACTATCTTGCGCCAACCCTCCAGGCCCGGGTAACACCTGCTTTACCGGTTAGCAGTCTACGTAGACGTGTCCTGAAGCGCGCCCTACTACCCCATCAAAGAAAGAACCCCCATACAGGTGCCAGTCCAGGCTGTTTAAGAAATCTACGGCTGTCTCAGCCGTCAATGACTCGGCATCCTCTGCCGTGATGATTCCCATATAATAGCGACCCGACGCGCGGAACGCCTCATACTCCACAAAATAATGCACCCACAGCCGCCCGCAGTGCAGGCAGCGCCGCAAATTCACCTCGCCGAACCGGCCGTTGGTTTCGTCCCTGCCCACAAATTTGACGTTTTCATAATGATAGAAGGGCTGGGGTAAATCCAGGCAAATACATTTCTCCGGGTCGGCGGGTGCTCGCTCGGGGAAGGCAGCCAGGTTGATTCTCTCAATCACATCTTCTTCCGCAACCTGACCTTTGAACCTGCACACCACCATCATCCAATTCTGCACACTCAGGCTGTCGCCCTCCGTTGCCACCAGCAAAATGCTATACCCTTCACCGGTCAGTTGCCGGGCAACTTTCAGATCACGCAGCAAATACTCGTCGAAACGATCACGAATAATGGGTGATTCTGAGGAGAACCCCAATTTGCTCAGCAGTTCCGCCAGCTTTTCTTCCGTGTTCAGGGATGGAATATCAATCATTCTTCGTTCTCCGTAAAATAATTATAGTCGCGAACCTTCAAAAATTAGCGTGGGGGGATCCTCGTCTAGAGCGCAGGTTGGAACTTCGCCGAATCCTACCTCAAAACTTGCTCAATTGCGACTATTTTGGTACGATTATTTTAAGGTCAAACTATGAAGACCAAACGACTGCGTCGCATTCTTTTCACCATGCTCAGCCTAACCCTTCTGCTGGGCGGCTGTGTTTTGTCGCAAACAATGACGGACAACTTGCCCACCGCCGATCTGCCCACCGAGGTTGCAGTCTCGCCCACGCTCGCTCTCCCCACCGCCACTGCCACGCCCGTCCCCACCGTTGTTCCCACAGAAACCCCAACTCCGCTCCCCACGCTTACCCCCACGCCCGTCCCGCACCCGCTGGAGATTACTGCCATGCGCGCCGGTTCTTACCCCGGCAGCGACATTGTCCTCGAGCGCGAGTTTGAACCCGGAGACAACTACCACCGCTATTACGCCTCCTACCTCTCTGAAGGGCTGGTCATTTACGGGCTGCTAACCGTTCCTTTTGGCGAAATGCCTCCCGGCGGCTGGCCTGCCATCGTCTTCAACCACGGTTACATTCCCCCTGATGTCTACCGTACCACCGAGCGCTACGTTGCCTACGTGGACCGGCTGGCCCGTAGCGGTTACATCGTCTTTCGTATTGATTACCGCGGGCACGACCAATCCGAAGGCGCGCCCACCGGCGCTTACAGCCACCCCGGCTACATGATCGACGTGCTTAACGCGGTTTCATCGTTGCAACGCTTCCCCCAGGCCAACCCCGAAAAAATTGGCATGTGGGGTCATTCTATGGGCGGCTACCTGACCCTGCGCGCAATGGTCATCAACGACTCGGTCAAAGCCGGGGTCATTTGGGCGGGGGTGGTTGGTTCTTACCCCGACCTGCTCTATAACTGGCGGCGCAGCAGCAGCGCCCCCATCCCCACGCCCCAGCCCGGCTCTCGCCGCTGGCGCGACTCCTGGGTCGAGACCTACGGAACGCCCGAGGAGAACCCCCAATTCTGGGCCTCCATCTCCGCCAACAGCTACCTGGCCGACCTTTCCGGCCCGGTGCAATTGCATCACGGCACCGCCGATTCAGATGTGCCGGTGGAATTTTCACAAACCCTCTATGAACAGGTCCAGGCCGCGGGCCGCGAAGCAGAATTATTCACCTACCCCAACGACAACCACAACATCTCCAACTACTTCACCGCCGCCATGAACAGCACCATCGAGTTCTTCGATCGCTACTTGAAGTAACCCCCGCCGGAAAAAAGCGGGGGGGTCAGAATAGCCCGAAAGATCGGTCTTTACTCATCGATGCCGGCATAGTTGCCAACTTCGAGGTGTTTTCGGGCGAGGAATTTGCTAGAGCGCTTAACCAGCTTTCTTAGCGGGCTGCTTGGCGTTCTGTTGTTCCTTCTTCTTGAGCGCCTGCTCTTGTTTTTGCTTGATGGCTTTATTCTTGTCTTTCTTGCTGCCCTTTTCTCCCATGATGGATCTCCTTATTGTTATTTTCCCGGCCAGGCAATCGAATACAGCCAGGATCATTTCACTTACTTCATTATAGCCCTTTTGCCCCGCGTGTGGTTAGTTTCTCAAATGGTGAGGAAATCCCCTAAATTTGAAGCCTGCAAGATCGCCGCGACTGTCTCATCCACGCTGAGGGCCGTGGTATCCACCACCACCCACCCATCCTCTGCCAGCCGCACAGCGGACGCTTTCAACTGGCGGTAAACAATCTGGATACCTTCGTCAATATACGCCACTTCAGGGCTGCCCTCGGAACGCTGCCGGTTGCGCTGGTGGGCCGCATCCTGCCGGGGATACAGAACCACTTTGTGAAAATGCGGGTGATCGAGCAGAGCTTGATAATCCGTCAGGTGTTCGGAGTCCCAAAAATCGTCGATCACCACGCTGAAACCTGCCTGATAATATTTCAATGCAGCCCATGCAGCGCTCTGCCGTGCCAGAGCGATTTGCTGCGCCAGTTCGTCGCTCCATTCAGGCCCCGGCAGCAGCAGCCCCGAAACCACCATCATACGCAAATCGTCCACAGGGATATGGATGCTCTTCGAAAACCGAGCCGCCAACGCTCGACTGGTTGTGCTCTTCCCTACCGCGGGCGGGCCAACGATCAGAAAAATGGAGTTCATTATGCTCCTCCCCTCCCTATCGCACAGGGAAACTCCTCCCCATGCTCAACAACGCCAACAATTCCGGCCCCAATTCTTGATAGGCTTCATCCGGAACGGCACCCGTCGCATCCAGTGTCTTGCTAAAAAAGCTCCTCGCCGTGCAGGCCAACACCACATCAAAAATCTCGGCATCGGACAAACCCAATCCGCGCAGTTCCTCAAAGTCCGCTTCACTCACCTGATGCGCCTTTCGGATAATTTTCTGCGCCAGCGCCATGACCGCTACCTCGTCCGGCGCCAGACCCGCGTTCCGGTAATCCTTCACGATGGCCGCGATTTCCTCCGGGCTGAAAAAGTTGTTGCGCAGCACCATCGCATGGGCCACCAAACAATAGGTGCATTCCAGCGCCATCGCCGAAGCAAAAGTGACCAGTTCGTAGCGTCGCAAGCGCATATTCCCGCGGATTGCTCCAATCAACTTCCCCCAGGCTTCATACACTTCCGGTCTCAGGCTAAACGCTTTTACATATCCAGGAACGTAGCCGTTCCCCTTCAGGGCTGCGTCGTATTGCTCTTTTACCAGACCTTGCGCCTCTCCATCGGCAATTGTGTTAAGAAATGACATTACGGCAACTCCTCGTCAATCAGGATTAAAATGGTCACGGCTCATCGTTTGCCATGGCTTCGTCATTGTAATCGTTGCAAAGGGCTTGGTCAAGACAATTTTTATCTTCATTATAAACATACAAGCAACTACCCAGAGTGTAGGAAAAGTCCCCTGAATTTAAGGTGTGTGGGGTTCTTCGCACCCTCCACACCTCAAATTCAGGTCTCTTCCGCCTCGGTTCGGTTCTGCAACAAAAATCCCCGCAGGGGGAAATCCTGCGGGGATTGGGTACATGGGTGGGTTAGTCGATTGTACCAGGAGTCGGGTTATTCGCCCTTGGCCAGTTTCCAGGCATCATACTGCTTCTGAACCTCGGCCATGACCTTGTCCATGCCGGCGGCCTTCAAAGCTTCAACGTACTTCGGAATCTCGACCTCGGGGTCAACCGAGCCCGTGAACAGAGACCGGTTCATACCGTCCACAACAGCCTGAATGGCGGTCAGTTCAGCGGCCACAGGCTCGGTGCGGAAGCGGAAGCCCAACGTGGGATGAGCAACCGAATCGTTCGAGTATTCGATCAGCATCCGGTTCTTGTTGGGGTCTTCTTTGTTAGAAACAGCTTGGATCTGCGTGTCGCCCAGGGTCCAGGCGCCGGCATGAGCACCATACCAGGCACTGTTGATGATATTGACACGGCCATCCGTCTCAACTTCCCAGTGGGTGCCTTCCACGCCGTACAGCATCATGTTGACCAGCTTGGAGTCGACATGCATCAGGTTGATGAACTTCATCGCCTGCACGGGGTATTCCGACATGGCGGGAATCGCCAGCATCGAACCACCCGCGTGGTGGGTCACGTTGATCTTGGCCTGTCCATAGATCTCTTTGAGCTGCAGGTCAGCATTGCCAGAGGCATTGACCATTTCCTGTGCTTTGATGTTGCTACCCTTCAGCGGCTGAGTGCGGGCCAGGAATTTGCCGGCGTTGAAATCCTGAGCAGGATCCCAGGTCGACAGACCAGCATCCGGGTGGATATAACCCTTCTGCGCCCAACTGTACATCAACTTGGCGAAATCCTTGTTGATGTCGGTTTCCCAAACGCTGTAGATAGTCTCATCGTAGACACCATTGGCATCGGGCATCATCTTCATATTGATGACGTTGCCGGGGATGCTGGAGCTGAGGCTGGGCAGCCAGGGCTCAAAGCCCCACCACTGTTCCGCAATGTAAGGATAGTCGTTGGGATAGAGCTCTTTGGCCTTTGCCAGCCAGGGTTCCAGGTCTTCCATCGACTTGATCTTTGCGGCTTCTTCGTCGGTCAGGCCAATTTCTTCAGCCATGGTGGCATTGTAGAGCAGGCCCATCGGAACGGTCAGCTCTTTGTTGGTCGGGACAGCATAGTTGACACCATCCACCTGGGTGCCGGTGATGAAGGAGGGGTTCAGGGTGCGCAGGATATCCTGACCATATTGCTCGAGCAGGTTACCGTTGGGGCCCGCGTCGTCATTCAAGGGGGTCAGCAGACCTTCGCTGGCCTCTTGCATGTAGTACGACCAGTCGGCGGTGAAGATGATGTCAATCTTCTCGCCGGCTTGCAAAGCAGTAACGGCCTTCGAAGCCCAATCGCCCCAGCCGATGATGTGGAACTTGACGTTCACGCCGATGAGCGGCTCAACGTATTCGTTGATCGCCTGCTCAACGGATTCGCGCTGGTCGGTATCGCCGTTGCCAATCCAGTAGTAGTCAAGCGTAACAACTTCTTCAACAGGAGCCGCTGGGGCTACGGGTTCTTCTCCGCCGCTGGGTGCAGCGGTTGGGGCAGCAGCAGGGGTGCAACCAAAGGCTGCCGTCATCACGAAAATGACCATCAGTAACGAAACGATCTTCTTTACCATGTCTCCTCTTCCTTTGTCGAATCTTTTCTATATGGCCCACCCATATAGTTTATATATAGCAACCGATATTCAACGGCTGCCAATAAAACCTTAACCTTTCACGGCGCCAATCGTCAGGCCGCGAATAAAGTAGCGCTGGAAGAATGGATAAGCAAAAATGATTGGGCCCACGGTCACCACCGCCATCGCCATGCGGAACGTTTCCGACGGCAACTCTGACAGGTTGACTATGCCCGGCATCTTTTCCGCGTTCTCCAGCAAGAAACGGATATTGTTGAGCGTGGTGTAGATGGTGAATTGCAAACTGTAATATTTGGCTTCATCCACCAGCAACAGGCAGTTATAGAAGTTGTTCCAAATGCCAATAGCGGCAAACAATGCCACCGTTGCCAATCCTGGCAGCGCCAGGGGCACCACAATTTGGATCAGGGTTCGCCACTCTCCGGCCCCATCCATGCGTGCCGATTCAATGACCTCGTTGGGGACATTTGCCCGGTAGAACGTGGTCATCACAATCACCCAAAAAGCGCTGAACGAGGAGGGCAAGAACAGCGCCCATAACGTGTCGTTGATGTTCAACACCTGCCGCATGACCATGAAATACGAAACCAACCCGCCGCTAAAAAGCATGGTAAAAAATGCATAGAAGGTGAAGAAGCCTTTGAACTTGAAATTCGGCCTCGAGAGGGGGTACGCGTACAACCCTACCGAAATGACCGCCAGCACCGTGCCTGCCACCGTGGAAATAAGGGTGTTTTTATACGCAATCCCGACGATCGAGCCTTGTCCAAACAGGAACTTGTACGCTGCCACAGAAAACTCTTCTGGCCACAAGCGATAGCCGTTAGCCGCCAGCGAAGATTCCTTTGTGATAGAGGACACCACAACAATCCATATCGGGATCAACGTTAGTAAGCTCAGGAGGATAAACCCCGCATTCAAAACCGTATTGGTTGTCGGTGAAATCGACAACATATCCCGATTGCCCGTCACTTTGCGCAGAGGTTTGCCTGGCTTGCCGGAAGTTGATAGAATGCTTTTTTCCATTGTTCTCACCTGTTTCCTTAGAACAACGCCAGTTCTGGCCGGGTTTTGCGCACGATAAAATTCGTGACCAGAATAAGGACAAAGCCAACCACCGACTGCACAAAGGCTGCAGCCGAAGGATACCCAATGGGGGTTGAGCTTCGCAGCATGTTATACACAAACACATCCAGGGTGTAGGTCACATCCTTCACCAATGCCGCCCCGTTCGGCAGGGTATAGAACATATCAAAATCGGAACCGAAGATTCGACCCACCGCCAGGATTTGCAAAAGGACAATGATCGGGATCAAGTGCGGCAGGGTAATGTGCACGAACTGCTTCCATTTTCCCGCGCCGTCAATCGCTGCGGCCTCATAAAGCTCTCGGTCAATGCCAGTTATGGTCGCCAGGTAAATGATGGACCCGTTGCCTGTGTATTTCCATATATTGGCGATCACAAAGATGATAGGCCAGGCGGCGGTTGTCTTGTAAACCTCCAGTTTCTCAAACCCCATGGGAACAATGATGCTGTTGATAATCCCCATATTGCTGCCCAGCGCGTAAACGACATAGGCCACAACAATCCAGGAGATAAAGAACGGCAGGAAAAAAATCGAGTGATACAACTTGGCCATAAACCGGTTGGTCAGCTCAAAAATTAAAACTGCCAGCAAAACCGACAACACCAGACCGATCACCATGAATACCAGGTTGTACACAACCGTGTTGCGGATATACGTCAGCGTGCTTTCGATATTGGTCGGCAAGGTCAGATAGCGGAAATTATCAAACCCCGACCAGGGACTGTTGAGAAGGCTGTAGAAAAATTTATTCTGCAGCCAATACCCCTCAGGTGGTCTGCTGAGCCGGTAGGTCTTGAAAGCCAGGAGAATGCCTGGCATGGGCAAGTAATTAAACAGCAGCAGGAAGATGGCGCCTGGCAAAACCATGGTCAGATAAGATAAATTGCTGTAAATCTTATCTCTTCCCCATCCTCCCTTCTTCTTGATTGGAGCCGGACTTGCAGCGGTCGTCGTTTCAATTGACATTTGACAGTCTCCAGTTCTAAAGATCAAGTTCGCGAGGCACTGCTCAGTTTTTTTTGGGGAAAGAGGTCGAATTTTCTACCAAGGTTTGAGTAGTTACGTTCGCGATATTATTTAGCTGTCTGCGATGCTTGTATTGAAAATTCCTACAGGTAAAAGCGTGGCTTCGTCAAGAAAACGGCCCGGCACGACTGTAGCAACGATGGTAACAAATATTACAAATTTGAACGTTCACTTTTGTGACTAAACAATTCATTTTTGTGACCATCTCAAAAGCATGAAATCAATGGGGTAATTGGGGAAATAGTCGCATCCTGATGACGAGCAACGTACCAGGATGAAGAACCGACGAGGAAAAGAGAACTGCCGCTACCCAGGTGAGCGCCTGCCGCCAGCCCAGGAAAAGCCAAACCCTTCAAAAATTGTGCCCGACTGCGGTTTATGCCGCGCATCTTTCTATGTTTTGATTGTAGAGAGATTCTGAGCGTAGTCAAGAGTACATTGTCACCAAAAACAAATGTCCTCAAGATTGCTCATTCGGAGGTAGAACGGACCTGAATTTGTTCAGCAACACAAACCATCGGCGATCACTGCTTCGACCACCCGCCGGGGTTGTTCTGCGGCAGCCGGGTTGCTATCGATGTTTGGCGCCAGCGTAATCAGCGCTTTCCACAATGCCCAACCTCGCCCCCTCGCCCAGGTGGACTCATCCACCGGCAGATGGTCAAAGAACGCCATCCGGCTTTCCCCTTCAAAAAACGTCCAGGCGATTACCGTATCGCAAGCCGGATCGCCCACGCACGAGCTGCCAAAATCAATGACTGCGCTCAAACGGTCGTTTTGCACTAACAGATTCGATGCGCTCACATCTCCATGTACCCACACCACCGGCCCGCGCCATTCGGCTCGTAACGCCGCCTCCCAAACCTCCCTGGCGGCGCGGACGTCAATTCTTCCTTCCAGGGCAGCCAGGGCCTCGCGGGTTTCGCTGTCATACACAGCCAGGTCCCCGCCCCGGAAGAAATTCTGCGTTCCCGGCAGCGGCCCGCCCGTGGGATCAATCCCCTGCAAAGCCGCCAGAAACTGCGCCACATCGACAGCCAACGGGCGCAAATCCGCAATCTTTGCCCGCTCTGCAATCTCGCCCTTGCGCCAGCGGTAGACCGACCAATGCCAGGGGTAACCCTCGCCCGGCTCTCCCATCGCCACCGGCTCAGGGATGGGCAGCGGCAGCAGGGGCGCCAACTTTGGCAGCCAGCGTCGCTCCTTGTAAACCTGATCAGCATAAGCCGCGGCGCTGGGCAGCCTTACCGATAATTCCTCACCCAGCCGGAAGGTGCGATTGTCCCACCCGTCCACCGCCACCCGCCAAACGGGCAAATGCGCCCAGTGTGGGAACTGTCCGGCAATCAGTTTGCGGGCCAATTCCTCATTGATATCTTCTTTTGGAAAAGCTACCACCTCAGATTTCATCTCTTTATCTTATCATCTATGAAAAGCGCTCGCCACAGCATGGCGAGCGCCAAAATTTTGTGAACCAACGCCTCAGATCCGCTTGATCAGGCGCAACAAATACAGCAGCACCACCGCGCCAACCAGCGCCGTGATGAGCGAACCGATGATCCCGCTGGCCGAGAGCCCCACCACGCCAAACAGCCACCCGCCCAACACCGAGCCGATGACGCCAATCACCAGATCGCCCACCAGTCCCAGCGACTTGCCTTTCATGATCCGGCTCGCCAGCCATCCGGCAGCCAGGCCGATCAACAAAAATAATACGAGACTACCAGCATCCATTTCTATTCCTCCTTTGCGCTACTATAACACAAACGCAACCACTCAGCCTAAGGTGGAAGCGGCTTGAATTCCCAGGTACAGGCCGATCAGGTTGTTCGGAGAATCCACGCTTTCGAACCAATAATTCCACTCGCGGTACTCTCCAGTTTTCTGTAGGCCCGCAACGGCAACGGCCTGTTCCAGAGTCATGTGGGTCTGTCCCATATGCATCAAACCGCCCCACAGCAGCATTCCTGCGCAACGATACGGCGGCAGGGTTTTTACCTTAGCCTCCCCCACCGGGCCGGTTCCCGCGCTCACCGGGATCCCTACTTCCATCCAGTACAAACCCGGCGCCTGACTGCCAGCCGGGAAGTAACGCACCACATCCGGCCCCACCGCTGTCAGCCCGGCCAACTTCTTAGCCTGTTCCAACTTATCCAGCAAAATATCCAGGTCCTGATCCAGGTTCTTGAACTCAGTAGGCTGGTTACTCACATAAAAATAGGTGATCTCCCCCATCGTCACCACACGCATCTGTCCAATGAGAAAATCTGCTTGTGATTTCATCCTTCCGCCTCTTTCTTTATCTGGAATACCGGATAACTGGTAGATATTTTTTCGAAATCAACCAGCGGCGCGTTCAGGTCCACACTCACATGCGGTCTGGCCCCCGGCGCGCGCTGTAAATATTGCTTTAAAATCGGCGCGCGCTGCCGGGCGTCCACTTCTTCCAGCACCACATGCTCCACCTTCCCATGCCGCAGAACGGCTTTACCACTCGCCGCCTTCACGTTTTGCACCCAATTAGCGTCCTCACCCAGCATCGACACCAGGTAGCGCTCGCCCTTCACCACCGCCATTGCCAGCGGGAAGCGAATCGCTTTTCCCGATTTTCTCCCCACCACTTCCAGAGTCACCATGTAGTTTGGCGAAATACCCAGCGTATGAAGCCAACCCCAAAAGCCATTCAAAATTTTTGCTAACCCGTTCGGACGGCCGTCCTTATATAGCCATCGGTGAAATGTCATTACCTGCTCCTGATCATTAACCGGGCAGCAGCCATGCCGCCAGGCCTCCTCCCACCAAAATGACAATCCCCAAAACAAGCAGAAACCCTACTCCCGCGGGGTCGGGTTCCAACACCGCTTTATTGGGGTTGGCCGGATCATAATAAACCGTCACCAGAACCCCCTGCGGATATTGGCGGAGTTTTCGCCTGGCTTCTTCCAACCCATAAGCCGTGCCCCCAAAACCAACCTGCCTGCCTTCGTAGGTCTGGTCGTTTACCCGATATTCATACACCACTTGCAAAATGTAACGTGGGGTTGTGCGGCTCTTGCGGTTGGCCCCGTCAAAGGCGTCCAACCCAGATGCCCGCACCACCCCATCGGTCGTGGACCAATGCTTACGGGCAGTCCACGCAACCCAATATTGGTAGCCAGCCGCAATCAGGAACAGCCCGCCAGCCAACATAATGATGATCGTTAAAATGATATTCCCGATCATTTCTTTTCTCCACACACCCGAAAATCCAGCATATTTTGCCAATTATGCCATAGATTCCCGGCCTTCTCGATTCATTGGGAATTGGTGTGGCGAAATCACCTCATAGATTCCTGGAGAGTCCGACATCTTTATACTTTCTTAGCACGACCCGACATTTCTTTCAGCTATAATGAATGTGCTGGTGAATATGCACTCCTTTGGAGACCCTATGACCCTCAACACAATCTATCTCATATGCGCAATCTCTGGCGGGACAATCCTTGTCCTGCGCATCATCCTCACCGTCATCGGTCTCGATCACGGCGCCGACGCCGTGGACACTGCGGATGTCGGCCATGTGGATGTCGGCCATGCAGACACAGCCCACGATCACGGCGGAGGCGGCATTGGCATGAACCTGCTGTCCCTCCAATCGCTGGCAGGATTTTTCACCATGTTCGGCCTGGTCGGGATGGGTTTGCTGCAAGCCCAACTGGCTCCCATCTGGAGCCTGCTGGGCGCGCTGGTCGCCGGGGGCATCACTGCCTGGGCTACCGCCTTCATCTTCTTCCAAATGGGCCGCCTTCAATCCGAAGGAAACATGGTCATCACCGACGCCATCGGCCAGGTCGGCACCGTTTACCTGACCATCCCCGAAAGCGGTACTGGCGTCGTTTCAGTAACCGTCAAAGGCACATTGCGCAATCTGGACGCAATCTCAGAAACCGGCAAGCGCATTCCGACCGGAGCCATTGTGCGGGTGGTGTCCATCACTGCCGGTAAAATCCTCGTCGTGGCAGAACAAACTGCCGATCATTCCTAATCCTCAGGAGGTTCTTCAATGGGTGACTTTCCCCTTCTGACCCTTGCGGTCATCGTCTTCA